>JAAEQG010000999.1 GCA_024231775.1 bacterium | reverse complement strand
CCTACCGTCAACGGGGTCAAGCGCGTTTGCTCACTATAGCCAATCGTCGCCAGTCCCCCACCCGCACTATCTGCTGCACCCGGCACAATCGTATCCGCACTCACAAACCGCCCCAGCCGAGGGTTGTAGAAACGAGCGTGCATAAACACCAAACCCGTGCCCGCCACACTCCGCTGCCCCGTGAACCCAAAGTCGGTCGCCGACGCCCCTTCGCCCCAGCGCACCTCCCCATAAGGATAATACAACTGCCGTGCCGTCACCCCGCCGCTCTCGTCCGTGGTCAGACTGGTCGAGCCGAGATGATCATTGTGCAGATAGTATACCACACCTCCCGCCCGCATAGCAACCCGCCGACCACCCGCGTAATAATACTTGGTCACCCGCGACACCCCTGTCGCATCCTCGGCGCTGGCCTGGTTGCCGGTGTTGTCGTGGGCATCGAGGTGGAAGGTACACGTCTCGCCAAGAGACGGACTGTACGTGTCCGTTCCCACGCAGTCCGTCGAGAACGTCTGCCACTCCCCATCGCCCTCTCGCACCTTCAGTGTACAGACATTCAGACCGGAGCCACCGTCAGAGGCGTCCCAGGAGACGGTGACGATGCTGTCCTCCACCGTCGCGTCCACGCTCACCTGCGGCGGGGCAACGTCGCGCACCAGCGTGAAACTCGCCTCGGCCTCGTGGCCCGCCAGGTCAGTCACTACTACCTGATAATCGCCCTCCGCCGTCGAAGCGGGCGTAAAAGCATAGAGATGATTCTGGATAGCCTCTGCGACCCCACCCTGTGCGTACACATCGCCAAGGCTGACCGTGCCTGGGAAAGTGACGCTACCCAAACCGGACGTCGCGTCGCCGACCTGCGCCCGCGCGGTAAAACTGCCGCTGCCCGCGCCATAGTAGACGGTATCGCCATCCACGTAAGCGTAGGCGTTCGATTCGAGCAGTGTGAGCGCCACCTGCGGTCTCAGCGTGTCATAGACGGTGCTGTCCGCACCACCCGCCGGGATGGGCGTCTCGTTACCCACGTTGTCCACTCCCACCACCGCAAAGTCATACACGCCGTTCGCCCTGCCCGGCGGATCAAAGTTGAACTTGCCCGCGCTCGCCGTGCTGGTGT
>JAAEQG010000998.1 GCA_024231775.1 bacterium | reverse complement strand
GTCAGATCACGCTCTTTCTCGCCGATCCGCAGGCGCGGCTGCCGAGTTTTCCGCGCATGGGCTGGAGCGAGTTCCCCTTCGCGGTCGCGGTCAAGACGGGTACCTCGTCGCGCTACCGCGACGCCTGGACCGTCGCTTACTCGTCGCGTTACCTGGTCGGTGTCTGGATCGGTCATCCCGACTTCCGTCCGATGGCACGGCTGAGCGGCTACCGGGCGTCGGCGCAGCTCGTCCACCGGATCATGAACCTGCTCCACCGCGACCAGCAGGACGGACTCGAAGCGCTGTCTTTCCCGTCGCCGCGCGGGTATGACGCGCACCGCGTCTGTGCCGTCAGCGGACGGCGTGCGACGCCGGCGTGCGCGCGCGTCGTCCTCGAATGGCTGCCGCCGGGACAGGAGGTCGTCGGCGCGTGCGAGGTGCACCGTCATCTCGCGATTGACCGTCGTAATGGTCTGCTGGCCACGTCGACGACTCCGGCGGCGTCGATCGAGGTTCGCTCCTTCGTCGACTTGCCGGCGCGCTATGCCGCCTGGGCTGCGCGGGTGGGGATTCCGCATCCGCCGCGCTTGCCGAGTCCTTTGGGTGCTGGCGACTTCGGTCTGCTTGGCTTTGCCCCGGTCGGCGCGTTGGTTTCTATTGGTCCAATTGAGCAGTCCGGTCGGATTGAGATCACCTCGCCGCGTCAGGACCTGCGGCTGCTCTTCGATCCCGAGACTCCGCCGGAGATGAACACCGTGGCCCTGCGTGCGGTGGTGGATCCGTCGCCGGAGCAGATCGTTTGGTACGTCGACGGGCAGCCCTTCAAGACCGCGGAGCATCCGTTCACAGTCCGGTGGCCGCTGGCGGTAGGGGAGCACACCTTCCAGGCGAGGGTGCCGTTCACGGAATTGCGGTCGGGGACCGTCCGCATTGCGGTGGAGTAGGGTCATTGCGCCATCAACCTGACACCGCATCTTGGGCTCGTTTGCCGGCAGTTCGCACCTTATGTGGGAGCGACTTCAAACGTCTTCAACGGGCACGCCGAAGGGTATTGAGCCGCCTCACCTCCGCTCCGCAAGCCCCCGATCCGGGCCGTCGTCCGAAGAGGGCGGACCGACTCCCGCCGGACCCCGGGGAACGTGGGTTGTGGTATGCTGACCGCTATGGACGAGTTGATCTTCGAAGTTACCCAAGAAGCGGACGGCGGGTTTGTGGCCGAGTGCCTGACCGAAAGCATCTTCACCCAGGCCGATTCCTGGGATCAGCTGCGTGGCAACGTCAGAGAAGCCGTCGCC
>JAAEQG010000997.1 GCA_024231775.1 bacterium | reverse complement strand
TGTTGTCGTCGGCTGCGGCGGCCGCGACCCCAACTTGCCGAAGCTGGTGCCCGTGGAAGGCACGATCACGCTGGACGGCAAACCGGCGAGCGGAACCTCGGTAACGTTCCTCCCCACCGGTACTACTCGCGGCAACGGGGCCGTCGGATACACCGATGCCGAGGGCAAGTACAAATTGTCCGACCCGCGAGATGGTAGCGAAGGCGTGCCGGTCGGCGAGTACCGCGTGATGTGCAACAAGCTGGTCATGCCCGACGGGACCGACCTGCCCATGAATTCGGACATTCCGCCCATGGATTCGCCGGCGCGAGAGGTGCTGCCGGTGAACTATAGTGACATGGAGATGTCGGAACTCACATTCACCGTACCCGAAGCGGGTGGCACGGCGGATTTCGACCTCAAGTCGAAGCCGTAGGGACGTTCGAGCCAAACGCTACCCATACCCCAACTCGCGCAGCTCCGCTTCGCCCAGGCCGTGGTGGTGGGCCAGTTCGTGGAGGATGGTGATGCGGATCTCGCGCCGCAACCGCTTGGTGCTGACTCGGCCCGAGGGCCCGGTTGCGCTGGCCAGAACGCCCTCGCGATAGATCGTAACCACGTCTGGCAGCCTGCCCGACTGCTCGACGCTCCGCTGCGTCAGCGGAACGCCCGTGTAGAGGCCGCAAAGCTGTTGGCGATAGCGGACACCCAGTTCGTCCATCACTCGCTCCGATGGGTAGTCCTCGACGTGCAGGGGGACCTTTTCGATCAGTTCATGCACCAGCGGCGGCAGCTCTTCGAGCACCTCTTCCAGCAACCGGTCGAAATGGCGTCTTCTTCGCGGGTCCAATTGGTTTGCTCGGGGATTGGGGATTAGGGATTAGAGTCGGCAGGCAGCCTTCCACTCGCTGCTCATCCCTAATCCCAGTCTTGTTCCACAGTGTTACGCCC
>JAAEQG010000996.1 GCA_024231775.1 bacterium | reverse complement strand
GCACGCCGTCCTTGAACAGGTCGCGGAGCGGTTCGACCAACTCGAATCGCATATCGTCGGGCAGCGCGCCGACGTTGTGGTGGCGTTTGATCACAGCCGCTCCGCCGCGTCCGGTGGCGGCGCTTTCGATCACGTCGGGGTGAATGGTCCCCTGGGCCAGGAAGCGGGCGTCGTCCAATTTCGCCGCCTCGCGCTCGAACACGCGGATGAATCGCTCGCCGATAATGAGTCTCTTTTGCTGGGGATCGGTCACCCCGGCCAGGGCGTCGAGGAATTCCTCGGTCGCGTCCACCGGCAGCAACCGCATGCCCAGTCCCTCCCGGAATGTGCGCACGACCTGGCGCGCTTCGTCCAGGCGCAACATCCCGGTGTTGACAAAGATGCAGGTGAGTTGCTCGCCGATGGCGCGGTGGACCAGCATCGCCGTCACGGAAGAGTCCACGCCGCCGCTCAAACCGCACACGACCTGCCCGTCCCCCACCTGCGCCCGTATCTTGTCCACCGCTTGCTCGATGAAACCCTCCGGGGTCCAATCGGGCGTGCAGCCGCAGACGTCGACGACAAAGTTGCGCAGGATCTCGTCCCCCCGCTCTGTGTGCACGACCTCGGGGTGGAATTGGAGTCCATAGAATCCGCGCGCCGGGTCGCCCATCGCTGCCACGGGAGAGTTGTCGCTGCGGGCCAGCGCGTCAAAGCCGGGCGGCATGCTCTCGATGCGGTCACCATGAGACATCCAGACGTGCAAAT
>JAAEQG010000995.1 GCA_024231775.1 bacterium | reverse complement strand
CGATCGGCTGGTGGCGATTCGGGACCCCCTGGGGTTCCGACCGCTGTCTCTGGGGCGGATGGAGAACGGGACCACGGTCGTGGCGTCCGAGACCTGCGCGCTGGACATCGTGGACGCGACGCACGTGCGCGACGTGGAGCCGGGAGAGATCGTGACCATCACGTCCGAGGAAACCTCGAGCGAACACTGCGCCCTCCAGACCCCGGAACGCGGTGCGGCGTGTATCTTCGAGCAGATCTACTTCGCTGATCCCTCCAGCGACGTCTTCGGCGACAACGTTCACCTGGTGCGGGCCGCCATGGGGCGGCGGTTGGCTGAGGAAGCACCGGCGGAGGCTGACATGGTCGCGCCGGTGCCCAACTGTGCCCGTTGCGCCGCCCTGGGCTATAGCCATAAGAGTGGTATCCCCCCAGGACGTGCGTTCACCACCAATCACTTCGTGGGACGTTCGTTCATCCTCCCGACGCAGGACCGGCGGTCCCTGGTGGTGAAGATGAAGCTGAACGTCATCAAGGAGGCGGTGCGGGGTAAACGGATTGTAGTGGTGGAGGACTCGATCGTCCGGGGAACGACCACGCGCGGGAAAATGAGCGCCCTGCGCAAAGCCGGAGCCAAAGAGATTCATCTGCGCGTAGCCAGCCCGCCGATCCGCCATGCGTGCTACTTCGGTATCGACTTCCCCGACCCGTCGAAGCTGGTGGCGACCGGCCGGAATGTGGAGCAGATTCGCCAGTATCTTGAAGTGGATTCGCTGGAGTACCTGTCGGAGGAGGGGATGCTCAGTTGCGTGAGCATGGACCGTAGCCGCTACTGCACGGCGTGCTTCACCGCGGACTACCCCGTGCAGGTTACCGCACCGCTGGAGAACCACGCTTGCCGGCAAGACCGTCTGCGGGCCAAGGCGGCGGGCGCTCCGTGAACTGGCAGGGAACACCCCTCCCAACCGAGCCGCGACCGTAAGGGAGCGGACAAACGGGCGGCAAGCAACGGGGCGACCAGGTGAGCAAAACAACCACGTACCACGAAGCTGGAGTGAGCGTGGCCGCCAACGCCGCATGGGTATCGCGGATTCAATCCGCGCTGAGTAGTACGCACGACAGCAGAGTCTGCAGCATCCCGGGGGCGTTTGCCGGGCTGATGCGTCTCGATTTCGATAGAAGCCGGCAGCGCCGCGACTACCGCAAGCCGGTGCTCGTGGGGTGCGCAGACGGCGTGGGCACCAAGGTGCTGCTGGGTATCCAGGCCAAGCGTCTCCGCGGGCTGGGCGTCGACCTGGTGGCCATGAACGTCAACGATCTGATTACCTGCGGTGCGGAACCGCTGTTCTTCCTGGACTACCTTGCGGTGCACAAGCTCGATCCAGCGGGGTTGACTGAGCTCATCGGTGGCGTTGCGGATGGTTGCCGAGAATCCGGCTGCGCCCTGCTCGGTGGCGAGACGGCGGAGATGCCCGACTGGTACCGCAGAGGCCACTTCGATCTGGCGGGTTTCGCGACGGGTGTGGTGG
>JAAEQG010000994.1 GCA_024231775.1 bacterium | reverse complement strand
TTCGAGCGGCCGCGCGGACTGAAGTCCGCGGCTCCTTAATCGCAGTCATCCTGGGCTGGTATCAGACACCGGTTGGAAACCGGTGCCACATTGGAGTGGACGATGATCCCTGCGTCGGGGTTCAGGTGTGTTGCAGGGATTCGGCGACCGGTTCGACGAGCGCGTCCCAGTGCTTGTCGTTCAGCAGGCAGCCCGGGTCGGCGGCGTTCACCTGTCCGAAGTAGGCGTCCGCCCGGGCCCGGCAGCCACCGCAGTAGTACTTGAACTCGCACACCTCGCAGTGGCCGGTGCGCTGCTCGCGATCACAGAGGCTATCGGCGAACTCGTTGCGCCGGAAGATGTCCAGGAACGGCCGGTTGCGCACGTTGCCCAGCACGCGCTGGGGCATGTATACGCATGGCGTAATGGTGCCGTCCGGCTGAGCGCAGACGTAGGTCCGGCCGGCACCGCAGCCGCCGAGGTACTTCGCCACTACGCGGGCCTTCTCCCCACCTCCCCCGCCGACGTGCGAGCACGACTGCAACCCCTCGAGAGGTGCATGGGCCAGGGACACGCGGCCTAGCTGAGGAGCGGTGCTGAGGATGCTGATCTTTCCGGACTGCATCCACTCGTTGAACATGCAAAGCAGCTCCTCGCGCTGCCCGGGGGTCAGATCGAACTTGGCCATGTTCAACCCGCGCCCCACGGGGATGAAGTTGAAGTGCGCGAAGCAGGACGCCCCCAAGTCCACCGCGAACTCCAGCATGTCCTCGACCTCGTCGAAGTTGCCCTGGTGGACGCACATGGCTACGCCGAGGCGCACACCGTCCTGAGCGACGACATTCTTCATCCCCCGGACCGAGCGCTCCCACATACCGGGCTGACCGCGGAAGGTGTCGTGCTTGTCCGCGTCGACCGAGTCCAGCGATACCTCGATGTACTTGCAGGTTACGTCCGCGAGCTTCGCAGCATACTCCGGCGTTATCAGCGTACCGTTGGTAGCCAGAGACGTGTGGATACCGTGCTCACGACAGCGTTCGAGCACCGGAAAAAGGTCGGGAGAGATAGTCGGCTCACCGCCGGCGAAGGACATCATCGGAACGTAAGCAGCCCCTAGCTGATCGATCAGGTCGAGTTTCTCCTCGAGGGTCAGCTCGTCCGCCGCCCGGGCGCTCCCGGAATCCTGATAGCAGTGGGCACAACTCAAGTTGCACCTATTGGTGAAGTTCCAGATGACGATGAGCGGGGCGCTGAACCGCTGGGGCAGCATCAAACCGTACTCAGCCACGCTGCGGGCGGTGGCGACCAGTCCGCGCAAGGTGCTGCGATGCTCGGCGATCCGCCGGCGGAAGGTCTCGTCAGTCACGCTGCCTTTGACCCGACGAATGAACCTATGCAACGGCCAGTACTTGATCCGCTGCCACGCGGGGGCAGCCGGGTCGGCGTAGGTCTGGATGACCTCCTCGATCATCGTCCGCCCACCGGCTCGCGGTTTGGAGACGTAGCCCAGCAGCCGCTGCATCCACCATTTGGCCAGGTAGCCTTCGAGCGGATGCGAGTAATCCAGGTGGATGTGTTTGTTGTCCCCGCCACCGCCTCCGCCCGCGTCGTGACGCCGTGCCCGGGCCCCGTCGGCGTACTGCTTCGAGCTTACCTCGCCGTCTTCCGACCGATCGGAGCGCTTGTTCGCGTTCGTGGAGACCGCGCCGACATGCTCGTACACCTTGCCGACCTGATGGGCGGTCGAACAGCAGGGCGCCTCGGTGCGCGAATCGTACTCCGGGCACTGTCCACCTCGAGGGTCGGTCTGGTTGTTGCTTGGCGTGTTCATGGCACGATGGTAATCACGTTGCTTGGCCTAACTCCACGCATTGGGGTCCGACGACGGTTTTACGGGCACGCCCGGGTTGGCGGCTTGATACTCCTCTTTCGACTGAGCGATCATGCGTTCAGTGAACGGTCGATACGTGGGGCCGCTGTTGTGGGCGCAGAACGGGTACACGCCGTCCGGCGTCGAGTACTGGATCAGGCAGCGCCGCACGCGCTCGACGTCGTAGTTGTAGCGGTCCATAAAGTGCATGCCGGCCGCCATCAGCGTCTTGTAGCTGCGCTGCTCACCGGCTCCGCGACCTTTGTTCTTGTTGGTGAGGCCTTGCAGGGCGCGGACGAAGGTCCACGGCTTGATCTCCCGGCTGAACTGCTCCCAGCGGTAGTGCTTGAGGAACAGGTGGGCGATCCGGAGAAGTTCCCATCGATTCGCCTTCGGCAGCCGCACGTCCGGACGGGCTGACTTGATCTTGTGGGCCAAGTCGTTGAAGTCTCCCATCAACCCCTGCATGTCGAACACCTTGGGGATCGGGACGGTCTTGCGCTCCGGGGTGACGAAGAAGTACGTCCCAAACGCACAGTCGCTATGACAGCTCGAACGGATCTTCGGCTTGCCGTCCAACGTCTCCATGATCCGACCGAGCGGAGCGATCATACCCAGCGGCCAGAAATCGCGCTCGAGGTCCGCCCCGCTGGCGGTCGCCAGATCGTGGCCCAAGTGGCCTAGGGTGTACCGCCGCCGCTCGCGCTCCCCATGGCTGATCCGTCCGGTGAACGCCACCGGCTGATAGCTGATCGCACTGATCGCGTCGATGTGTTCGACGGCGAAGCGGAAGATGGCCCCGACCTGATCGTCGTTCACGCCCTTGATGATCGTGGGCACGAGCACGCACTTCATGCCGGTCTTGCGGCAGTTCTCGATCGCCTGGAGTTTCTTCTCGAACAACGCCTCCCCGCAGGTCTTGCGGTAGTACGCATCGTCCACGCCGTCGAACTGGAGATAGAGCGAGTGCAGCCCCGCCTCCGCGGAGCGTTCGGCAAACTCCAGGTTTGCGTGGGTAATCCCGTTCGTCGCGATCTGGATGTGTGAGAAGTTCATGTCCCGAGCCGTTGCACAAATGCGGTGAAACTCCGGATGGACGGTCGGCTCGCCGCCGGTGAATTGAATAGCCGTCGCCGGATAGGGGTGCTGATTGCGCAGTGCCTGAAGCATCTCGACAACCATGTCGTAGGGCGGCTCGGACACGTAACCGGACGCGTTGGCGTTGGCGAAGCAGACCGGGCAGGTCAGGTTGCAGCGGTTCGACAGGTCGATCTGGGCCAGGCACGAAGCCGAAACGTGCTGATCGCACAGGCCGCAATCGCTGGGGCAATTCCGCGCCCCGAGCACCTGGGGAGCATACACGCCGCGCTCGTCCTGAAACAACGCCCGCGCCGATTTGCGAAACAGGCGAGTGTCGCTGTTCACACAGTCGCGATAGTACCCATGCTCGGGGCAGGTCTTCTCGATGTAGACCGCGCCTTCAAGCTCATAGTACCGGCCGAGAATGATGCACGAGCACTCCGGACAAAGCGTCTCGACCGTCTTGGGCAGTTCGCCGAGGATCGGCCGGATGGGGGCACCCCCGTGAGTATCCGCCGGCTGGCGAACGTGCGGTCGAGGCTGGGCAGCCTCGGCGTCCTTGGCGAAGATCATATCGTGGTGCGGTTCGCGCCAGGAACCGCAGGTCGAACATTCGTACTCCAACACTACGGAGTCGGCGTCTTCCTCCCGAATGAAGCGGGCCGGCACGACCTCGCCACAGCGTACGCAGTGGGCTTCGCACACCCAGGGCAGACCGTGCGCCGCGGGAGCGTACTTGCGCAGGGCCAGCTTGTAAGCTTCTAACTCGGTCTTCGCATCGCCCTGCGCAACAGCGGGACGGTGGATCTCGTGCAGAGGGCGTTCCAACGCACCGGAGTGGGATTCACA
>JAAEQG010000993.1 GCA_024231775.1 bacterium | reverse complement strand
GGGCGTACATGAGCCAGCACACCTCCCCGTCCAGACCCTCCAAGACAAACCATCGTTGCCTCCCACTCGGCCGCAGGAAGCTGGTCGCCCTCGAGACTGCAGTAGCCCTCGTCGCGGCGATCCACAAGCTCCGCCTGCCTCGTGGTTTGTCTCATCTGCGTGACCACCTGGTGCGTGCAGCTGACAACACTGCCCTGCGACTCTCCGAAGCCAATGGCAGAACGATGGGGCACAGAACCCAGCACCTGGAAGCGGCTTATGCCGAAAACCAAGAGGTTCAGACCGCCCTTTCGCTGATCAGAGCCCGCCAAATCGAAATCCCAGTTGCCTTGGGACGGCAAGCTGACCGGCTGGGTGGCCTCATCTATGGTCTGCTACGCGCGGATCTTCAAGCCCGCAACTGATCACTGAAAACCGCTCACCGCAGAAAACCTGGCGGATGCTCTCCCATCGCATGGAGAACTCGCCGAAGATTCACCAAACAGTCGCGATTCAAATTTAAGGTCGCAAGAGTAGCGCGCCCTGTTGGCGTCAAGCCAATTAACCGAACGAAGCCAGCGTCCCATGAAAAATGGTCGCTCCAGCGCTGCCGCCTGGGGTGATATAGCGGCACAAGGCCCAGGTTGGCCGGATCAACACCTTCGGTCTTGGTGTGCTTGTGGCCGTTGCAGCCTTGACACGCCCACGCCAGGTTCTCCAAAATCGTCGGTCCGCCTTTGCTCCGGGGCAAGATATGCTCGACAGCGAATGGCTGTGGAGAAAAGGCCTCCTGGCTGTAACAATACTCGCAACACCCCCGCGCCCTTTCCCTCACCGCACGTTTCTGCTCACTGCTGACGCGCTTATCAGGCATCGGCTCGAGTCTTTGTTCCCCGATCAGCTGAGCCGTGGGGAGCCTCCATCGAACCCTCCAGGGGGACAATACCCAGATCCTGCATCACGCCTCGGAGGGTTGATCGACGAATTCGTGCGAGCTCGGCCAAAGCTTCCATGCGCTGGACGTTCAATGCTTCGAAGAGATTCGTCAAGCGCAAGAACTCGGCATTCTGATCCTCCGTCAGATCTTCGAACTCACGCCTGGCCACAAGTTCGTCATAGCGTTGCTGGTCCTGCCCAGCGAGCCCCTGGCTGATTTTCTCCATGAGCACCGAGTCGGCCTGCGACAGGCTGGGGGCACGCTGGCGGGCGCGAAGAACGACGACCTGCTCGACAAAACGATCCAGGTCCTCCTGTGGCATCTGCTCTACCGCCTTCAACAATTGGCCAGCTGTCAATTGCGCTTCGATTTGGATCATCGGCATCCCGCATCTCCTCTGGTGGCGCGCCGGAGCGCGTTGCTTGTCGCCAAGAAGCCCGCCTACCCGCTGCCCTTCCGACGTGACAGCCTCCCGTGGCACTCCGCAGCGGTCGAAAACACCTCGGCAGCTGGAATTTTATCACACCTGACCACAGTTGGCTTGGCGGGGAAACGGGGAGACTGAATCCCCACATCGACGGAACCGTGTGCCGCTCTTCGTCTTCCTCCACAATGAGGTCCAGGTGTCGCGCGAGCTGAACTGGCCGCTACTCCCAGCTGCCCGGGGCTAGGTGACGATGCTGGCGATGCGGTGCCATCTCCGAATCGGCGCAACGCCGAGGGTCAGGAT
>JAAEQG010000992.1 GCA_024231775.1 bacterium | reverse complement strand
CTGCTCAACGATCCGGATTATGGTTTCGATCCCCAAGCGGCGCGGGGAACTGAGTCTTCAGAGCGGCTCGCTCAGTGTTTTGACGACCATTGTCTTTCCGCCGCTGCCCATCAATTATTTCTACCCCGGGTATACCTCACCACTTCTGCGGTTCGAGAGAACGGTCATCGACGGTCTGACGGAGAGCCCGATCGTGCTCGAATCCCCATACGCTCAGACCTATCAATCCGGTACCTGCTGCCACAACTTCCCGTCGTGGTTCGTATTCGACCCCTGGCTGGACCCGGAGGTCCCGAAGGATCAGCTCGACGAGCTCGCACGGGCCGACGTGCGCCTGATCGTCGTGCACGCCTATCAAACAGACCAGATCTGGACCCTGGCCGACCCCGACCAGTGCGTTCCGTTCATGCCACCTCCGCGACGACCGGGAGAGAGGCACCAGACGCCCTGAAAGTCGGGGCAGCATAGCCCCCGGCCGGCCGCCTCTGCGAACGCGCAGCCATGGCCATCGACGACTGAGGGAGCAGGGGAGCCGGAGATGAGACCAGCAGCCCGCAGGTTAGTTTGCCGCCCCTGGCTTCGGCCACGGGAGGGTTTTCGTGGCTGAGGAGAGCCTGCAAACCTACGCTGCCAGACAGGCGCGCACCGTTGGCAGACGAGCACCGCCGGTGGTGCGCCCTGCCGTGCCGTGGGTGCCTTCGGGCTTGCCGGGCGCGCACGACAACTGCCTCGGACGCTTGGGTGAACCATGTGAGAAAAACGGTCACTACTACGGACGAGGGGTGGCACTCTTCGGCGAGGATCGGTACGTGGTCGGTGGGTGTCTCGATGGCCGGGTTCGCTGCTTCGATCTCCGGAGCGGATCGCAGGTGTGGGTGCGCGAGGGTGATGGTTCCATGGTTAACCACGTAGCAGAGTCACCCGACGGTGCACGCCTGGTCGCAAGCACGCATGCGGGCGGTTGTTTCATCCTGGACACCCGTGCTGGCACGCTGCTGGGAAGACTCCCGAAGCAGGATTCAGCGATTAGG
>JAAEQG010000991.1 GCA_024231775.1 bacterium | reverse complement strand
GATTTCGGCGTCCGCGTCCGCCAGGGCGCGGATCGCGTCGACCTGCTCGCTCGTGGGCGTCCAGTACGACTTCTTGCGGCCCAGCACGACCACCTGCTTGAATCGCTCGTACTCCCCGTCGGGGAAGCGGCGAACGCGCAAGTCGGTCAAGTGCCCGGCCAGCCGCATCGCGACGGCTCGATACCCCAAGATGTGCCGGGGTACGATGTAGACCAGGATGCCCCCTTCCATCAGCGTGTACACACCGGTGCGCAGGAACTCGATCTCTAGCCGCCGGTCCTCTCCGTCCAGATCGTGATCGTAGGGCGGATTGAGCCACAGCAGGGAGACCGATTTGTCCTCCACCCGCGTCTGACGCCATCCGGTATTGAACACCCGGTCCATCACCTGGGCCGCTTGCTCGGCCCGCTGGGGAGAGAGTTCCACACCCCAGGTTTGCGCTTGCCCGCCGACCAGGTCAGCCAGTTGCGCAGCTTCCCCCTTGCCGCAGCAGGGGTCCAGGAGCCTCCACTTTTGTTCATCTCCCGTAGGCTGCTTGAGCCACAGGGAGATCAGTTCGATAACGGTTTCCGGTGTGGGGAAATACCCCATCACCACTCGGTTGTGTATCCTTGCCATTCGTTGTACCTCCTCGTGTACGATTGGGCGGAGGTACACACGCATCCCCACGAGGGGGTGCAGCACACCCCCGCCGGGGTTTTACGTTTATGATTCGGTTTCTATTCGATCGTTATGGACAGTTCGCCGTCCCGGATCAGTCGCTCGATCAACTCGACCCAGCCATCCCTGCCGATGGAGAACGCTTTCGCCACGTCCCCACCACACGGGCAGGGCGCGAGCAGTTCCTCGTCCTCGATCCCGTGCCGGTACAGGCACTTGCCCCATTCCGGCAGCACGGGGACGGGCAACACGGCGTTGAGCCTGGCGGCAAAGACTTGATAGAGATCAAAGCCCTCGCCGCCGCTCCCCTCCGGGATGACCAGGTAGGCGCGATGCTCCACTTCCTGCTCCATCGCATTCCGGTCGGCGATCACCAACCGGTAGAGGTTGACGTCGTCGTCCAGAGCGTCGGAAAAGGTCGTGTAATTGTGGGAGGAGTAGGCATAATGACGTTCCCCCCCTTCCACGATACTGACGGAGTGGATCCCGCCGTTGCTGAGCGTGCCCCAGATGGAGCGCAGGGCGGTCTTGACCCCTGCGATGTGCAGGTAGATCACCTCCGACCTTTGCACGTCCAGCGCATAGCCCACCAGCGGGACCGTGACCTCGCCGTTCGCGGCGTAGGTGGCCGCAAAGCCCCCTTGGTCGTCCTTCCAGGGATACGGCAGGGATGTTTCAGCCCACAGTTCCCCCGGATAGACGGGTACGCCT
>JAAEQG010000990.1 GCA_024231775.1 bacterium | reverse complement strand
GCTGGCGGCGCGCTGGTGCAGACCATCGTACATCAGCCGCCCGGGTTCTTCACGTCCTGGGTGATGTCCAGCGGGGCCTCCGGCGTTGCGGAGCCCCAGGACACCGGAACGTCGGACACCGGAACGTCGGACACCGGGGCGCCATGCCCGAGGTGCCCGACGTGCCCGACGTGCCCAACCACACCGTGGTCCGTCACACACACGACCCCCGCGACCCACACCGCGGCCCTGACCATTTCCGGTCTTGTGCTCGCCTGCCTCGCGGTTTTTGCCATCGTCCTCTTGACGATGACGTGGAAGACCCATCGGGAGACGACGGGAGTGGCCACGGAAGAGGAGCCAGTAGCAGCAAAGGACTCCGCGGATGTGGAGTGATGGAAGGGCGCGCAAGAATCAATCGCAGGTCGGCGTCAACTCCATTACGAGAGGGTCGTACGGCGGTGGGACCGTGCCGTGCCGTCCGGGCGAACGACAATCGCCCGGGTGGGTAGTCATGGTCAGTTCTTGCGGGAGGTTCGACACGATGCAGCTCGTATTGGCCTGACCGGCGACGAGGGCACAACGCCCAGCACGGCGCCGAGTGGGCTGGCCAGGGAGGCCGGCGGCACGCGCGAGGAACGGTAACGATGGTCGTCCCGGTGCGCGACGCGCGGCCGCCGCACCAATCCGCCGGTCAGCAGGACCAGGTCGGCCGTCGCGCACTCGGCGGCGAGCGTGGCGGCCAGCCGGCTCTCTGACTCGACGGTCGCCGGGGAGGCGTTGACCAGGGCCCAGCGACCGCCCTCGGCCCCGCAAGTCAGGAGCATGGCCTCGGGGACCGCCTGCTCGTAGCCCACGATGTGCGTGAGAACGGGTGTGGATCCCATCCACGGGGTCAACAGGCCGTGTGGATCGACGCCGATGCAGAGAGAGCACCGGTCCCGAAACCCCCCGTCTGGGGGGGAAAAGCGGAACACCAGACGGGACCCCCAGGTCCCGGTGTCCCCCTCCAGCGCGGCGCGCAGGTCGTCCCCGACCTCCTGCAGGCAGAAGGCCCCCAGTGGTTCGCGGTGCAGGGTGGCCAGGACGCACCCCGCCGCGTCCGCACTCGCTTCGGCAAGGTTCCAGGTCATGACCAGGCCGCTGCCGCCGTTGCTGGGAAGCCGGTGGTTGGTGCGCGTCATGGTTAGTACTCCTTTTTCCAGAGAGGGTTTCCTGAGCTGGGATTCTCGACTAGGC
>JAAEQG010000989.1 GCA_024231775.1 bacterium | reverse complement strand
TGCGCACCGTTGGCGTGTCGGGATAGTAGGGAGGCAACAGCAGTGTATCGGCGTCGTGACGCTCGGCGGCGCTCAGCTTGGAGCGGTATGTTTCGAAGAACGCCTCGTCCGTGCCGTTGATCTTCCCCTGGTGGGTGGACATCAGATTGAAGACGCTGAAGAAAGGTTGGTCCAGTCGGCGTCCGCGCCAGTGGGCGGTATGGCTCGAATCGTTCCAGATCCCGGCGTCGGTGAAGTTGTAGTCTTCTTTGTAGTTGTTCGAGCAGTAGTAACCGGCAGCGCGGAGCAGTTTGGGGAACGGCTCGACCGAGGCGGGCAGCCGCACATCGGACCGCAAGTGTTGCGTGCCCAGCGAGGTGGCGTAGAGCCCGGTGATCAGGCATGATCGCGCCGGTGAGCAGACCGGCGCCGTGGCGTAGGCGTTCGAATAGAGAATCGACTCGCCCGCCAGACGGTCCAGATGCGGCGTAATCGCGTAGGGGTCGCCATAGCAACCCAGACAGGGGCTGATGTCCTCGCAGGTGATCCACAGGATATTAGGCTTCTGGGATGCCGATTCCGGCGCCCTCACCGGAGATCGATAGGGTGGGACAGCAGGTTCCATGCATCCCGAAAGCCCGACCCCGCCCATGCAGAGCCCGGCGGCCTTGAGAAAATCACGACGCGTACGTACTCGATACTCCATTTTCATTCTCCCCGATTCAGAACCCTACTTGGCCTCGGCCACCTTCATGTCCCGTGTGCTGCGCACGGGAGGTTGACCCTTGGTGTGGAGGGTAGCCTGCAGCGTATAGTCACCCGGCTCTCCTGGCAACGGCACTCTGAAGGGAAGTATCTCCCGACCGAGCGAATCGAGACTGAGCGTCCTCTCCTGGGACATGACGTCCCTGTTGCTCTTGAGCAGGCGAAGCTTCAGTTGTCCTGACCAGTCGTCAGGCAGGTCGTTGATGACGAAAACCTCGAATTCCTGCTCCCGCCCGGCCGGCAGGGGCTGGCCCCAGTAGTTGAGCATGAGCCCGACCGGGGCAAAGGAGTCGCGGACGTACCGCTCAAACTGAGGTTCGAAGGTCAACCTCTTCAGATTCGTGAAGTGGTCGCTGGTGGCGCCGCCTTCGGGTCGGGGTTTGTCGCCGGGCCGGGAATAGCCCAGGCCGCAAAAGTGCAGCACGCCTGCACATCTGCGGTGACACCGCCAGAATTCCGTCAGCGCGGCCAGATACTGCGCGTTCTTCAGGCGGCGCTGCTTGACGGTTGAGTTGGGACCGAGCAGGCTTTCGTAGACTTTGTCCGTCAAGCAGGTGGGGTGCCCATCGCGGGTGAGCCAGAGCCAGGCGTATTCGTTGATGATGATGGGGACATCGAGCTTCTTCTGGGCGCTACCTAGATGAGGGACACCTGAGGTGCGAGCGATGTCCTCGAAGCGGAAGGGCTCCTTGCCCGACCAGGTTCTGATGAACAGATAGGGATGCGCTTCGACGCAGTCCTTGAGATCCTGTGGTTCCGCCCAGCCGTTTTCCCAAGGGCGATCCGAGAGGTCCAGGTGCCGGACGGCCTGAAGGGCCTTGCCTGTCTCGGCGGTGTTGCTCTCATTCTGTGCGTCCCAGATCACCACGCAGGGGTGGTTCCACCGCTGGCGCATCCACTCGGTGTATTCGGGAATGATCTTCTC
>JAAEQG010000988.1 GCA_024231775.1 bacterium | reverse complement strand
CTGCTGGTGGCATTTCGTGGTACGATAAGAAACGATGGGGTGAAGAAAGCCGATTGGGCCCGGCGGGTGGCATTTGGCAGCGTGGCGGTAATGCTGGCGCTGCTGGTCGCGTGGTATGCCTTGCTGCAACCGCAGCCCGATCTTGCCCAGTTGGGGCTTGCTGGCGATGACTATGGCGTCGCAGTGGAGACCCATAGCAGGCTGACCGCTAACCCGTTCGCGCGCGGTAGGGCTGACGAGCTCTTGGCACGGTATTGGGATCGGCGGATGTTAATGGCCGCCCTCGCAGAAGATCGGGATCGCGCCCTGCTTGCCGGATTGCAGGCGCTAAAGGTAGCAGAGAGCACGACGCGCCGCAACGCAGTCGAGCACCTTGTGGGTAACGATTATGGCCGTCTAACGGTTACCGTGCGGCACGATAACAACGTCTATGCCGCATTTGATCCTGCCGGGGAGAGGATGCTGACCGGGAGTCGGTACGGGACCGCAGGGCTGTGGCGAGTAGATACAGGAGAACCGATCGGCCAGCCCGTTCGGTATAAAAAGGCAGTTTTGGCGGTGGGGTTCACCCCTGCAGGGACGAGGGTGCTGACCGAGGTGTCAGACGGAACGGCTTTGCTGTGGCGGGCCGATGGGGGAGAACCGATTGGCCAACTGGTGGGGCACGAAGGCTGGGTCCAGGCGGTGGCGTTTAGTCCGGACGGGGCGAGCGTGCTGACCGGGAATAGCGATGGGACGGCGCGGCTGTGGCGGGCCGACGGAGGAGAACCGATCGGCCAACCGATGCGACATGACGACAGCGTCCAGGCGGTGGCGTTCAGTCCAGATGGAACGAGCGTGCTGACCGGGAGCCTTGATGGCACAGCGCGGCTTTGGCAGGCCGATGGGGAAGGGCCGATCGGCCAGCCGATGCGGCATGATGATTCAGTCGAAGCGGTGGCTTTCAGCCCTGACGGGGCGAGCGTGCTGACCGGGAGTGGTGATGGCACGGCGCAGCTTTGGCGAGCCGCCACAGGAGAACCGATCGGCCAGCCGATGCGGCATGAGGCCCTGGTCAACGCGGTGGCTTTCAGTCCTGATGGGGTGAGCCTGGCGACCGCGAGTGGTGACTGGACAGCGCGGCTGTGGCGGGCCGAAACGGGGAAGCCTCTCGGCCGGCCCATGGTGCATGAATTCTGGGTCCATGCGGTTGCGTTCAGTCCCGACGGGACACGCTTGCTCACCGGCAGTCATGACCGCACCCTACGGCTATGGCGGGCCGATACCGGAGACCCAATCGGTCAGCCACTTCGACATCAAGCATCGCTCGGGGCGGTGGCGTTCAGTAGCGACGGGACGAGCCTGCGGGCCAGTGATTATAACACTGTGCGG
>JAAEQG010000987.1 GCA_024231775.1 bacterium | reverse complement strand
GCCCGGGCATTGTCGTCCGTGTAGGCCATTGGCCGTGGCCACAGCGTGCCGGAACCACCGGCAAAGCGCACCACGTTGAAGGTATCTCCGGCGCGCATACCGGCGATCAGCCGCGTCATGGCTTGTTTGGACTTTTGCAGTGGCCAGCCACGCATGGATCCGGAAGTATCGAGGATGAAGATCAGCTCCCTTGGCACCGCCAGTTCCTCGGCCATCTCGCGCTGCGGCTGCACGATCAGGGTAAAGAAGCCCCCGCGCTGATCGTGGTGCGGAATCACAGCCACCTCGGGTGCCTCGCCTGCCACCTCGTAGCGGAGTACGAAGTCCTTGTTGGGGATGGTATCGGACGGGTGGATCCTGACCCGCGCCTGGGCCCCCGTATCGTCCCACACATCGATCGCGTGCGACGTCGAGTGAACCCCGCGGATCGGCACTCCGGCGTCGATATCGACCGCGAGGCCGATGTCGTGGCCGCTCCGCTGCCCCGGTTCCAGCACTGGCG
>JAAEQG010000986.1 GCA_024231775.1 bacterium | reverse complement strand
CTGTCCTCGCACCACTCCCAGACGTTGCCAAGAACGTCATGCAGGCCGAACGGGTTTGCCGGACGATCACCGACCGGCTGCGGGCCGTCATACACGGACGAATAACAGATAGCAGCGGTTCTGTTGAACGGAAATCCCCACCAGTAGCGATCCCCGGTTCCTCCATGCGCGGCGTGCTCCCACTCGACCTCGGTCGGCAACCGCTTGCCGAGGCGACGGGCCAGCTCCGTCGCCTCTTCCCAGCTGATGCTGACGGCAGGTGTCGTGTCAGGCGCCTCGATGCTCACCGGACCCTGATCCCGTCCGCCGGGCTGTAGCGCCTTGTGTTCATGGACCGTCAGTGGTCGGATGTCGATGTAGAACGGATCGACCTTGACTCTTCTCTGTGGCAGCTCGCTCGATGACCTGTCGGGATCATCTTCGTCGGCGCCAATGATCGCGGTCCCGCCAGGGATCAGAACCATGGGCCGACGGTCGGCGCGGCTGCGTATGAACACCGGCAGGCGGAGCTGGCTGGCGAAGTCCAGCTGCACTTCGCTGGCAGCCAGCTTCAGCCCAGGTGTGGCGATCCCGTCGAAGGACTCAAACCCCGGAGGCAACGTGTAACAAACAGTCGACTTGGGTCGCTCCGCCATCGCTTCAGGGCCCGGAAGGACTGTGAGCTGGCTGGATGGCAT
>JAAEQG010000985.1 GCA_024231775.1 bacterium | reverse complement strand
GGCGCGTCAGGCAGCGGTGAGCGCCGCAGGCCGCAGCCAACTCGGCGCGGGCCGGGTTCTTTTCCACCATCGTAATGTGCACCGCGCCTTGCAGCCGGACCGTTTGCAGCAGCAGGATACCAATCGGGCCGGCGCCCAGGATGGCTACCCGGTCCGCCAGGCAGACTTGCGCCCGCTCGACGCCGTGCAGGACGCACGACAAGGGTTCCACAAAAGCGCCAAGCTCGAAAGGCAAATCCCCAATCGCAAACACCGATTTCTCCGGGACAGCCACGTACTGGGCCATACCGCCCTGCTCGGTGACCCCAATCGCCCGCCAGTTCAGGCAAAAGTTGTGCCGGTTGTGGAGACAGTTGTAACAATTATCGCAAGCCACGTTCGGTTCGACCGCTACCCGATCCCCCACCCGAAAGCGGCCCACACCGTCGCCCACCTCCTCAACCACGCCCGCAAACTCGTGCCCCGGAACGACCGGATAGCCGCCCAGGTACTCGCCGCGCAGGATGTGGACGTCGGTGCCGCAGATACCGCTGGCCATCACCCTGATGAGCACCTCGCCCCCGCCAGGGTGTGGGACGGGGACATCCACCACCCCGACCCGGTTCGGTTGTTCTATCCTGATCGCCTTCATCGAATCATTCACTCCATCGGGTAGCGCAAACCCCACTGAGCGCGAATCCGGTCCATCGTCTGCATGATCGACAACGTCTCGTCGAGCGGCATAACGTCACTTTCCGTCTTGCCGCCGCGCAGACAATTCATCACCTCGACCGCCTCATAATTGTAACCGTTCCCCTCGAATGGCAGGTCCAGCACTCGATCCTCGCCCTGCGCAGACAGCGTGAGCGCGACCGGCATCCACCACGGAGAGTCAATCCGAATCTGTCCCTCGGTTCCGCTCAGGACCGCCTCATGCGGCGTGTTCGTCCGAGTCGCGGCGGTCAAAACGGCCAGTTGGCCCTG
>JAAEQG010000984.1 GCA_024231775.1 bacterium | reverse complement strand
GGACTACTTCAAGGTCAACCCGATCAACAACAACGCGGATCCACTGATCCAAGACCCAGAGCTCAAGCTTGACGAGTTCCGCTATTGCATCAGCGGACCGGTGTTGATGGACTGGGCGGACTGCAACGGGAACTGTGTGGACGACCTCTCGGATATCAGCAACGGTCTGGATACGGACTGTAACGCCAACGA
The DNA here is from genome assembly GCA_024231775.1 of bacterium. Lineage (GTDB taxonomy): Bacteria > Planctomycetota > Phycisphaerae > UBA1845 > UBA1845 > JAAEQG01. Next base: position 570 of record JAAEQG010000984.1, on the reverse strand, counting down.
TATCCCCGATTTCTGTGAGGCTGACCAGAACTGCTCCTGTGGCTCGGCCGCCACATCGGTGGCGTGCATGGCCTGCAATCACGAACATGAGTGGGACTTCGACACGGAGTCTCCCGCGTTTGTGACGGGCGACCTCGACTGCCAGAAGGGCTGGACCTTGGAGCAAACTTCTGCCTATCCCGCGGCGGAGATCGTCTCCGCATCTGGCTTGCCCATCCCCATGAGCGGTCGTGCAGTGAAGCTCAATCCACGTGAGGGGACCGCGGGGGACATTCCTCAGGGAGCGCGAGGCCCGCGAACGCGCGACGAGCAACCGGGCATGCCCGGAACGGGAGACGCGGGCATGGAGTACTGGGAAGTCGACGTCGTGATCGATGAATCACCGACCTCGGATGGTGGCGACGTCATGTTTGTGGTGTGGAATATGTGTGACGTGTTCCTCAACGATGACATCACCAACGGCGTTCCTGTGTGCTTCTCGAACACCGCGCCGACCTGCTACCGGGTGACCGGGGGCGAGAGCAGCACCAGCGTCTACGCCCGGTTCAACGCGGGAGTTCGCTTCCGACG
>JAAEQG010000983.1 GCA_024231775.1 bacterium | reverse complement strand
TTTGAATGTCGGGTGCATTATGTCCATCCCACACCAGATCACAGGACTTGGGCATTGGCTCTGAGATCGCCGTAGCCACGCTCATTCTCGCCGTACCATGAAGCTCCGATCAATGCCCGAGATAAGCTCCTGGCAGGGAACATCGCGGCGGCCCACATTGTCCGACGGGCGGGCTCCGGATTGTACGCGCTTTCGAGTGCTCGACAGTCTGCAGACGGTCGGGAGGGCTGCGACGGTCCATCGGTCCGGCCTCAGTGAGCCTCGATTCCCGGATTTCGCGCGTTTACCAGGGGATTTACGGCAGATCCGAAGGCCTCTGCGGTCTGGGAATGCGAATAGCCTCGGCGGTGCGAACCGGCGAAGGCATGGACCTGCGGTTCCCGGAGGCCGGCAGGGCGGCCAAACCCGGCTGGCGACCGTACTGGGGAGCGCCTGTCCCACTTCCGGGACGTTTCGCACGTCTCGAAGTAGGCGCGCCGCAGAATCTGCGGGTGCAAGCACTGACGTCATCCAACCTCGGCGCGGGAGTCCGGCGCTGACCGATTGAAAGAAAGGAGTCACTCATGCTTCCCTCACCACTCGATCTTCTGGCAGCCCGCGGCAAGACCCTGGTGGCGCTGCTCGTGCTCGTGCTCGTGCTCGCTGCCGCCGTGCCCGTCGGCGCCCAGGCCCCTCCGGCCACCGCCTGGCAGGCGCTGATGGCCGAACGGCCAGAAGCCGACGATCACACCTCGATTTCGACCCTCGAGCGGCGGATCCTACAGGTCCTCACGCCCGCGCAGGCCACCGCCTATGCTGCGGGCGAGGACCCGGAGGCCCTGGTGCTGGCCAACGGTGAGACCCTGGCGTCATTTCTCGACCGGCAACGACGGTTGGAGGCGTCCGGTCTCCTCTACAAACCGATTGTGCCATGCCGCGTACTTGACAGCCGTCGGATCGGCCCCCCGCTCGCCGTCGAGGAGAAACTGCAACTCCACCTCCGGGGACCGGCGACCGACTACTCCCGCCAAGGCGGAGAGAACAGCGGCTGTGGGCTCCCCGGTCTACGCGGCGAGGTGCTGCGGACGAACTCCGCCCGAGCCCTGATGCTCAGCGTCGAGACTCACGACGCGGCCGGACTGGGCAGCGTTGAGCTCTGGCCCGCCGGCGGCGCCCGCAGGCCGGGCATCGGGCTGGTCTCCTTCGGTCTCGGCACCGGTTCCCGCCAAATGCTCGTCGTGGCCGTTTGCGACGAGGAAAGCGTCCATCCGTGCCAGAACGGTGACCTGGCTCTGGCACTGCACGGCGCAGCGGCCCACGTGGTCGCCGACGTGCTCGGCTACTTCGAGCCGCCGTGGACGGCCTTCGCCCAAGAACCGAAGGAGCACGGACCGGATGACGAGACGCCGGCGGCGCTCAAGTCGACGGGGCTCTGGCAACAAAGCGGAGACGATATCTACTACACCGCGGGCAGAGTCGCTATCGGCACCGACACTCCGGAATGGACCCTCTCGATCGCCGAAGCCCTGCATGCCCGGATCTTGCTCCGGTCCGACGATGACGGTCTCTCCAACGAGGTCGGTATCGGCTTCTCCAACCTCGACGGTACCGAGTTCTTTCAGATCGGGCTCGACGACGATGGGGAAAACGCATTTCACATCGGGCCGAAGCACCTGACCAGCAAGTACCTGACCATCCTCAGCGATGGCAAAGTCGGCATCAACACGAAAACTCCGGACATGCCGCTGACGATTTATGGCACCGCCCACCTGCGCAGCAACAACCCGAACCTGCGCCTCACGGACAAATCCGTGGGTGAGACCGATCCCGGTTACTCCTGGAACGTCCGCAACCAGAACTCGGCGTTCAAGATCTATGAAGGGACCCGTCTTAACAGCCCCGCCTTCTTCATTCGCAGCGACGGTAACGTCGGCATCCATACAACCCAGCCGGACGAGGTGTTCCAGGTCGAGGGCAACTTCAAGCTTTCCGGCAACATCGTCCCGATCGGGGACCTCTGCATCGGCAATTGCAGCTAATCGAAAGGACCGAGCCATGCTTTTGACACCACTTCATTCCTCAGCGACGCGCGGCAAGACAATGGTGGCCTTGCTCGGGCTGGTGCTCGCCGCCGGTGCGGGGGTCCGCGCTCAGGATGCCGCGGCCACTGCCTGGCAGGTGCTGCTGACCGAACGACCGGAAGCGGCTGACGACACCTCGATCTCGACCTTGGAGCGGAAGATTCTCCAGGTTCTCACTCCCAAGCAGGCCGACGCCTACGCCGACGGACGAGATGCGGCGGAAATCGCCCTCCCCGGCGGCGAGACGCTGGCCGAGTTCATCGACCGTACCGAGCGAGCGCGTGCTCCGGGGCTGGTGATCCGGCCACTGGAGCCCTGTACCCTGTTCGACACGCGCAGCGTAGGCAAGCTGGCTGCAGGCGACCGGCGGACGGTGCAGGTCCGCGGCCCCGAGACCGACTACTCGGCCCAGGGCGGTGCGGCGGACGGCTGCGCCGTCCCCGGGCTCGTGGGCGGATCGCTCAAGGTCAACGCCGCCCGCGCCGTCCTCCTCGCCGTCGAGGTCCGCGAGCCGGAAGGGACCGGGGAGCTCGCCCTGTGGCCCAGCCACGGACCACCAGCTCCGCGGACCGGTCTGGCCGCCTATGGCCCCGAGGCCGCCGTCACGGTTCCGTCGTTGATCGTCCCGCTGTGCGACGAGGAAAGCGTCAACCCTTGTCGCGACGGCGACTTGGAGCTGCGTCTGGATGGTGCCGGTGCCCACGTCGTGCTGACGATCCATGGCGTCCTCGAACCGGCGGTAGCGACGATCGACGCCGCGGACTCGAAGACCGCCACGGTGCCGGACAAGTCGACCACCGCACCCTACTGGGAAAAGCGTACCGACAACGACAACCTGTACTACACCGACGGCTCGGTGGGCTTGGGAACGGACTGGCCCGCAAGAACCCTTCATGTCGATGGCGGACTTATGCTGCGGGATCCGATCGACGAAGGAATGGTCATCCGCTCGTGGCGCCGGTACACCGAGGGCTATGCCGGCGGCGGCCCACATGAAACCACCCTCCTGACCTTGAGTACACCGTATCAAGACGAAAGCGGAGTGCTGACCAGGGACAGTGTGGCGTTTTCCTCGCCGGAAGTCTTGGGGATAGAGAATGCCTACTTATATGCCTTCGGTGGCAGGAACCTGAGACTTGGCGCCGCCGACAACGGATACCGCCAGGCCGAGATCGAAATTTATGACAGCATGGGAGAGGGCAAGATCTTCTTCCGCACCGGTGCATGGCAGGATCCCGGCAGTACGCCCGGCGTCGACACTAAAGTCCGGATGGTGATCGACAACGAAGGGCGAGTCGGCATCGGCACGACCCAGCCTACCCAGACCCTGCATCTCCAGAAGGAATACGGGACGACTCTCTGGATCAGGACGATAGGCTGGGACTCGACACCTACGTTCAAAATTTCAAATGACCGGAAGGTATGGGGTCTTCGTGTCGATGGAGGAGACGAAGACCAGTTGCAGATTCGAGACTTTTCCGCTTCTGCAAACAGAGTGACCATTGATGCAGATGGCAACGTCGGTATCGGCACCGAAACGCCCCAGAGCATGCTCGACGTCGCCGGAGACATCACGGTTTCGGGCAACATCCGCTCCAACGGTGACATCTGTATCGGCAACTGTCAATAAAGAATTCCCGGAAAGGAGGCACCCATGCACCAACCCGAACGACAGCGACATGAGGCTTCGCGCACGCTATCGAGGAGGATCGCGCTGGTCGCCGTGACCATGGCCTGGCTCGCGATTGGTACCGTCTGCGGTTCCAGCGTCGCCGCGGAAGCCGCGGAGCCGAGCATGCACGTTAGCGGCTGGGACGTTCTCGTACAAGAACGGCCTGAGCTTGTCGAAGACGGCTCCGTATCGGCCATCGAAAGACGCGTTCTCCAGCTCCTCACCCCGGTCCAGGCCGAGGAGCTATCCCAGGGCATCGAGCCGAGTCAGATTGAGTTGCCCGACGGCGGGACTCTGGCCGAGCTCATC
>JAAEQG010000982.1 GCA_024231775.1 bacterium | reverse complement strand
TCAGGCGATCAAGTTCCGGTCAGAGATGCGGATCATGGACTTTGGATGCGGGACGGGGCTGATCGCCCGTGAATTGGCGCCGAAGGTCGCCTCGGTGACGGCGGTCGACACTTCGCTCGAGATGGTGGCGGTCCTGAAAGCCAAGACTGCAGCCGCCGGTCTAAGCGGCATTGAGCCGCTTCTGTTGGACAACGGATATGAGTCAGGTCCTGTCGCGAGCTACGATGCGATTGTCAGCAGTATGGTGCTCCACCACATCGAAGACATCTCCGGCCTGGTCGCGCAGCTTGCCCAATGGTGTCGTCCGAGTGGGTGGATCGGCCTGGCGGATCTCGAACCCGAGGATGGGACGTTCCATCGCCCGGGTCAGCAGGTCGCTCACCATGGGATCGATCCGACTGCATTGGCGTCGCAACTGAAGGCGGTTGGGTTCGTGACGCAGAGCGTCCAGACCGTGCACACGATCCAGCGTCCCCCGGAAGGGCAGACCTGTCCCCGTGACTACCCGGTCTTTCTGTTGGTCGCCCAAAGGGCCCAGTCATAACGTTGACGACAATGCTCCGGGGATAGGCGGATTTCCTGTGACCCTTGGTATGTGCCCGGGCCTTTCAAGGGTAAGGTCGGTCCCGTCGAGGCATGGCTGGGATTGACCTGAGATTGGCGCAGCGGAGTTTCATCGTCTCGCTTGTGTCGTTAGTATCGATGGAAGCCATTTGAGTTTGTAGGAGATGAGAGCCATGAATGCACGAAGGATGGGAGCGTCGATCGGTCTGGTGGTTTTATGTGTGCTGTTGGGGGTTGTGCTGAGTGGCTGCATTTCGGGACGCTCGGATGTTTCTTATGGTCCCAAAGGCCCGGCGGTCGGGGCTGAGACGCTCCGGCAGATCAAGGTTGGCTGCACCAGCAAGGAGTGGGTCCTGGGGACTCTGGGGACACCCAGCAGCGAGACAGCGACCCCCGAGGGCACGGAAATCCTCAAGTACGTCTACACCAAGAAGGTGGACAGCAATCTGGATGCATTCCTGTTCCTCGACTTCGACGACAAGCGGGAAGAACGGACCACCTACTACTTCGAGGTCACCAACGGTACCGTCACCAAGTTCTGGAAGGAATAGACTCGATCGTGCCGGCTTGGGGAGGCGGGGCGGTTCAGTCGTCGGCGCCGGGGGAGCCGTTCGCGGCGCCGCTGGGTCGCCAACTGGTCGGCTCGCTCCAGGTGTCGAATGAGGCGGTTTCGTCCACGATGACCAGGGAAGCGCCTTCCCCATCGGTGCCGGGATACCAGGCGTCGTTGTAGGTGAAATCCAGGATACTCTCGTTCTGGGCGTCTTCCAGTCGGAGTGATTCACCGCCGTTGTCCAGGTAGCCCGTGTACTCACCTGCGATCGCCAGC
>JAAEQG010000981.1 GCA_024231775.1 bacterium | reverse complement strand
GGTGGCGACGCTGGTGGTGAGAACTCGAACGCGGAGGCCCGCGTCCTCCAGCGCCTCCTTCAGCCGGGGCTGGATGTCGCGTTTGCCCGTTTGACGGGCATAGACCAGGACTTTGCGTCCAGCCTGGACCTCCGCGCTGGCGTAATCCACCAACCACTCTTCCTTGGGGAGCAGTTCGCCCTTCCCCACGATGACCGGCAGGTCCTCCAAAAGCTCGCGCTCCTCCACCACGCCATCCTCGTCCCGGTGCAGCTTGACGATGCGCTCGCCGCGAAAGCCGGTGTTGGGACGACCGAGGCTCCACTGAAGCCAAGTCGAGAGGTAGCGGGGGTCAGCGCGCGCGATGCCCTTGAGGTGAGCGTACATCTCGACGTACTGCTTTCGCTGTTTTTCGGTCATCTCGACCGTGACCATCTCCTCCTGGTAAGCAGGGAGGCCCACGCCCAGGTCCTTTAGCGCGAGAAACAACGTATTGTCGATGAGATACTTCAAGATGCCGGGGCTTACGCCTGGTTTTTCCTTGACCACTTTTTTGCGCCGGGTCGCGTTAAAGCTGCCGTACTCGTCGGTGCTGCCAACACCCTTTTTCCGAACCTCCCGTTCCTCCAGCACGCCGTAGAGCTGCACCCACTTGCGGGCGGTGCGATAGTCAAAAGCTCGCTGGATGTTCTTTTGTCCCAACCGGTAGAGCAGCCAGTAGATGTCGGAGGCTTTCCCGCCATAGATAGTGCCGGTGAGCCCCAGTTTCCATTTGGCGGAATCGACCAGCCGGGCAAAGGCAATGCCCCGGTCGCTCGATTTGCCCTTGTACTGATGGATTTCGTCCACCAGGAGCATCTGGAAAAAGCCGGGAGCCTGGTGAAAGACGTAATCGGCGATAGAATAGCGGCGGTAGCGAGCGCCGAACTGGTAGAGACTGCTCCCGCATCGGGGTGCGTCCTCCGCGTCCTCCGGTTCCCACGCCCAGACCGGGTTACCTTTGTCGTCTAGGACCAACTCACTGTCCTTATCCCGCACCCAGCCCTGGACGGGCCGGTCGCAGGTGAGCGGCTTTTTGTCAAAGGTCTTGAAACTGTGGATGGGCGACTGCCCATCCTGTGGGCCTTGCATCTGCACCTGCCCGCAGAGAGGACAGACAGGATAGACGACGGCGGCGGCGAGGACCGCGCGGCGAGCCGTTTGCACCTTTCGGCGCTGTTCCTCGACAAACTCCTCCCGGTGGTACTTGATGCGCGCCATCCGGCGGAGCGAGCCTTTTCTGGCCTCGAAAGAAACACGATCCTCAACTTGCCTGATCTTGTCCCGCTGCCGCTCGATAAAGTGCTGCAACTCTTCCGGCGAGGACGCGATCCGCAGCCTCTCCCGCTCCAGTTGGTAGGCTTTCAGGGCCGCGCGGAAGGACACGCGCTCCTCCTGCTTGGCAGGAAGCGTGTACCGCTTCGCCGCCGCGCCCTTCCAACCGGAGCCAAGTTTCGCCGCTGTCGAGGAGACGACCGCGATGGCTTTCTCGCCCAAACGACCGACCTGCCAATCCTCGACAAAGCGCCTTACATCATTCTCGTCGCGCTCCATCGAGCCGGTGCGACCGATGCGGGCCAGCTCCCGCGTCTGGACGCCGGGGAT
>JAAEQG010000980.1 GCA_024231775.1 bacterium | reverse complement strand
GCCCATACCGGCTACTTGTGCTTCCAGGCCAATGATCTTGTCGTCCATGTGGATGGTCTCGGCGTGGCAATCTATGCAGGAATCGGGGTTGCCCAGAAAGACGTGGGCGATGTGCTGGCTGCCTCCATGTCCTACCTCGCCAGGTCCGGGGATCATGTGACACTCGATGCAATCCACCCCTTCTGCGTTGTGGGTGGATTGATGGTAGTGGTTGGCGTCGCCACTGTGGCAGGTTTCACACACCGAATGTCCGTCCTCGGCCTTCATCGTCTCCAGCGAACATATCTGGTGGCAGTCCATGCAGCGGGTTCCCACCAGCCCGTGCGGGCTGACTTGCCATTCTTCATAGGCCTTGGGGTGGCAGGTTTCACAGATTTCGCCCTGGCGGCTGGCTCCTATGATATCTGGCGGGTGGCCTTCTTTGTAAGGTTCGTGGCACGCTTCGCAGGTCACCGCGTCCAACGCGTATTCTCCGGTGTTGGGATTGTAGCCGGTGGTGTGGCAGGCCAGGCAGTAGGGGGAATTGTCGGCTGCGGCCCACTCTTCCTGGAAAATCGGGTCTTCTAGCGCTTTGGCGTGAGGCCCGTTCGACCAGCGTTCGTACCGGTCGGCGTGGCACGCGCCGCACGTTTCTGGCCCGGAGTAAGCGTCGGGCGGCGGCGGTGCATCCCCCGGTGGGACCACCGCCGGTTCTTCCGTTGGTTCTGCTGTTGGTTCTTCGGTCGGTTCCTCCGTCGGTTCTGCTGCCGGTTCCTCTGTTGGCTCTTCTGCCGGTTCCTCCGCCGGTTCCTCCACAGGCTCCGCTGCCGGCGCTTCGTCGGACAGTTCCATCGGCGGCGCCTCGGCCACGATGACGGCCTGATTGGCTGTCAGTTCGTCCGGGTTCACGTCGTCTGCCGTCAGGAACAGGCTCAGGTCGCTGTGACAATCACATCCTTGATTCTGCGGTGTGACCCGCTGGATGGCGTGCGGCGTGGCAAAAGTCCAGGTGGGGCGGCTGTCAAAGTTGGGCAGCAGATCCTCGCCATAGTAGGAAAAGCTGTCCCGCGCG
>JAAEQG010000979.1 GCA_024231775.1 bacterium | reverse complement strand
GTCCTGGGCCGGGACTTTAAGACGCCGAAAATGCCATCCTGGGTCCTGAACTCCAGAAACAAGGCGTGCTCAGTGGCGCGCGCTATGCCAGAACAGGCGATCAGGCCTGCCAGGGTGTCTTTGATCGTGAACGGCACCGTCTCCATCCGCCTGCCTCGCTTGTCCTAACACCTAACGCGGCCCCGGAAACCGGAGCCGCGTCAGGAAAAGTCGGTTCTCAGCTAGCCCAGCGCTGTCTTGGCCCTGGACTTCCTGGTCGGTTTGTCGCGGTGACCACCCAAAAGGGCGGCGGCGGCTCCGGTCATCTCGTCGTAGATGTTGTCCTGCTCCGGCGGCGGCTCCATCTCCTCTTCCGGAACCTCCTCGATCAAGGTCCGCCGGTACCATGGGGCACCTGTGCCGGCCGGGATCAGACGGCCAACGATTACGTTCTCCTTCAAGCCGTGCAAGTTGTCTACCTTGCCCGATACGGCGGCCTCGGTGAGTACCCGTGTGGTCTCCTGGAATGAGGCAGCTGATACAAAGGATTCGGTGGCCAACGATGCCTTGGTGATGCCCAACAACAATGACTTGGCTGTGGCTGGCTCGCCTCCGGCTGCGATTACTCGATCGTTCTCGGACTGGAAGATGTAGCGCGGTACCTGCTGGTCCAAGAGGAAGTCGGTGTCCCCAGGATCAACCACCTTGACGAAACGCATCATCTGGCGAACCATGACCTCGATGTGCTTGTCGTTGATGGTCACTCCCTGCGACCGGTACACTTCCTGGATCTTGTCAACCAGGTGACGCTGCATCTCCTTCTCACCCAGAATCGAGAGGATGTCGTGCGGGTTGACGGCTCCCTCGGTGAGCGGGTCTCCAGCCTGGATGAACTCGCCCTCCTGCACGGAGACGTGGGCGTAACGCGGGATGGAGTATTCGCGGCTCTCTCCACCTTCACCTTCGACCATGATCCGCCGCTGACCCCGCACCGGCTCGGTGATCCGGACTACCCCGTCGATCTCTGAAACCACGGTCGGGTCCTTGGGCTTGCGGGCCTCAAATAGCTCGACTACCCGAGGCAAACCACCCGTGATGTCCTTGGTCTTGGACATCTCACGGGGAATCTTGGCCAGGACGTCGCCAGCTGCGACTTCGTCTCCCTCGGTGATGGTTAGATGGGAGCCGATCGGCAGCTGGTATCGACGCTCTTCGTCGCCTTCCTCGGCGTCGGCTGCTTCAATCACCAAGGTCGGGATCCGCTTGCCTGAACCCAATGGCTCGATGACGATCTTGTGCGCGTGGCCGGTG
>JAAEQG010000978.1 GCA_024231775.1 bacterium | reverse complement strand
TGCGCCCAAGCGCGGCCTGCGTCGGACAAACGATCCTGATCCACCCCCTCCGCCTGGCGGCGAAGGATGAATTTCTTTAGCGATCTGCGTCCTGAAGATTCCATCTCTCGCTCCTATTCGCGCGCTCCGAGCCAACCGCCCAATGCACCGAGCGCTCCGCCACCGATGGCCCCGATCGCGTTCCCGATGCCGGGGACCACCGTGCCTAGTTTCGCGCCCAGGACTGCCCCAGACATACCACCGGTCAGAGCGCCAGCGGTTTGCTCCTCCCACCCGGGACTCGTGTCCGCCTCCACCTCCTCGGCATCATTGCTCACCTGGGGCTGCACCGCCCGCGGGGTTGCCACCGGGGACAGCGACCCGCCACCGAGACCGCCGGACAGGGGATTCGCCTGGGCCAGCGGACCCAGAGGACTGGGGCCCATGCCAGCATGGGCAGCCGACCACTGGCTCGCAATGCCAGTGGCAGGCTGCTGCCGCCGGGCCTGCGCCGCTGCCAGACCCTGCAGCTCGACCATGTCCGCGGCCAGTCGGATCATGGGCTGGCCTCCGTGGTCGCGAGCTTGTCGATGCCTGCCTTCACGCCGCACAGTAGGGTCACCATGTCCACCCTCCACCCGGTCGTCGTCGCAGACGGGACTGGCGCGGTCTCCACGCACCGGATGCTCACCGCCTCGCATTTCTGCCGCGCAGGCCGAATGCGTAAATGGATGCGACCTGCACCATCCGAGGGCACATCGTAGTTAAATGTCTCCGCCACCGCGTCCACGTAATCGTACATGACCTCGATCTGCATCCCGCTCGTCGAAGCAGGATCTTGAGCGCCGGCCACCTGGATCTCCCACATACGTCCGAATCCCTGGATCCGACCCATCGCAAGCCACCCCGAACGCAGTCCCATCCTGCCCGTATCGGTGAGCGCAGAGAGCGCGGGAGGCGTGGTAGTCACCCCCCGCACGTTGCCCCCCGAATCCAGCGTCAAAGGACGCGCATCCCGCTCCGCTGTGCCGATCGTCGGGAACGCCAGAGCAAACGTGGACCACTGCTGGCGCAAGTAATTGAACGTCCACACCTCCCGAGAGGTCGCCACTGCCGGGGCCACCGGGACGTCGGTGTAAAACAGGACCTCGCTGCGCAGACCGTCGATCGCAGTGGACTGCACCTGCCCCGTCCGGGTCGTGTCTTCGTAGGGCAGACCCACGAAGGACAGCGCCAGCGCCCGGTCCACCAGGTAGAACCCGCGCTCGCCGCGAAACAAACAGCCAAACTCGCCAAACACGATCGAGTGCTTGTTCACACATCCCACCGTATCGGTGAGCAGAGCAGGCTCCGCGAATCCGGCCCCCTGACCCGTGTCCGAGGGCCCTTCGCCGTAGGTGTAATAGACCGCTGTGGCGGAGAAGAGCAGCACTCGCCCGTCGGGCAGAATGCCGACCGAGGTCAGCGGATCCGCGCTGCCGGGAACGCGAACGGTCAGGTTGGCATTCCACTCGGGCGCATAACCGCGGCGAAGGAATTTTGTGTACTGCGCCTGGCGCGGATTGATGGCCGAGACGCTCCAGAGACGAGAGTTTGCCGCGGCCACCGCCAGACTCGGATCCGGAGCGTCAGCCGCAAGCTCCCCGGAGCTGACGTAAAGCGTTTCCTCCGATCCACCCAGGGTGCGGAGCGACGCCCCCGGCGTGCTCGCGGAACCGTAGCCCTGCGTGCTCCAGACCGAATAGCCGATGGGGTACATCTCCACCTGTCCCACCTGCTGGGGGTCGCTGGCGTCATCTGCCCCCCCGAGATAAATCTCCCCGAGCGCCCGCTCCGAATTGGCGAGACCGAGCAGGGGATAGGGCAGAGGGTAAACCGCGCAGAGATACCCGTTGTATTCGTTCCCGGATGCAGGGGAGACACTCACCACGAAAAACAGATTCGCGCCCGCCTGCGAGGGCACCGTGCGCCGCTGCCCTCCGGACTCGTCGTATGTCACCGCATGCCCGGCATAGCTCGCCGCCGTGCCGATCACGTTCGGAGTGGCCAGCTCGGTCTGCGTGAGAGGATCCGGCGAAAACATGCCGGGATCAGCCTCCCCCGGGAGCGCGGTCAGCACGGGGCAGTCGGTGATCAGTTGCGGCCCCCAGCCAGCGGCGGGAGCCTGGGGCCCGCCGCTGCTCACGGGCTGCGCCCCGTCAGCCATCAAATAGTCGCCCGCGCGGGTCAGACCGATGTCCGGCGTCCCGCCGACCCAGGTTACTCGAGGCCGTGCCCGAGAGGCGTCGCCGCCCACCCGCGTCTGCGCCTCCAGCCCGTCTCCGAGATCATCCGTGCGGAAACTGCTGGGCGCTCCGCGCTCGAAGGTCATCGCCGATAGCTGCCCATCCGCCCGGACAAATAGATTCGTGCGCACCTGGAAGGGATTGATCTGATAGGTCCCGAGTGCGTGGCCCTGGGGCTCGGCCTGCAGAATGGTCACCGCCTGGTTCGCTGCGCTAACATCGGGCGAACTCATCCCGATGGGCAGAGGGACATCGGCGAGCTCTGGTATCTCCCGCCGCGCGATGAGGAGGTAGGTGGACGTCGGAATGTCCACGAATGCCTGGCCGCATATCTGCGCCTGCGCGGTCCGCGAGTCGCCCGGCGCGCAGGCATAGATGCCCACGCATGCCCCGACGCCATCGACCTCCAACCCCTGCGATCCGATCGCGCTACCTGGCATCACACCGATCGAATTCGCCACCACATTCCCGCCGACATCCACCAGAGCGTGAACGATCGCAGAGGAGAATATCATCGGGAATTGCCGCGGGGTCGCGGTCAAGCCGTTGCTCGTGCCATCGCCGCTCACGATCTGGATGCCGACCCAGTACGTCCCGTCACCCACGGGGGCGAGAAACGACCCGGCCCAGATCCCCCGGGTCAGATTCGTGGCCGAGGCGAAGGAGGCCCCTCCGGTGGTATTACGAGACTGCCGCGCGAATGTTCTGCTGGAGCCCGTGAGCTGCTGCGCGCCCAGCACGTCTGCCGGAAATCCAAACTGCGTCGTCGGGCGATCAGCGATAAACCCGAAATCATACGTCCGCATCGAGAGCACCGTGGTGTCCCACGTGATCATTAAGGTACTGCCGGTATCGTGGAGACCGGCGGGCCAGTACCGATCATTGGGCGGCGGGACGATCGGGGGCAAATCCAACACCGGGTTGGTCGGATCCGGGATGATCTGACCGCCGGTGAATTGCCATTTTCGCACCACTGCGCCCCCGACCACTCCGCCCACAAGACGCGGATGCAGGGTATAGACTCCCTCGCCTGGCACCAGGAGCAGCTCCAGCGCAGGGAGCAGATCCGCGCCCGCACCCGGGCTGCCGTCCTCCGTGGTCGCAGTGGCCACATAATTCCCGTCGGTGTCATGCACCACGAGCTGGCAGCCGGGAGCGATCGGCAGCGCGCCGTAATCGTTGGACGCATTCGGGCGCTGGTTCAGGATGTCCCGGGCATCCAGCCCGCCCGGAGCAGGCTGCCCAGAGAGGACGAATCCCTCCCCTCGATCCAGAGCGCCCACCCCGACCGAACGATCCAACTCGTACCCGATGGCGACGCAGCTCCAGAACGCCTGCAGGGGCTGCGTAGCCGCGTCGTCTGCCCTCACACGAGGGAATCCGACGGGTCGGTCAGGTGCGGGAGCCACCCCCGGCAGAGGGGCGTAGGGACGCTCAGGGCCCTTCTGCGTGGAGCCATCAAACATGGCATACCACGCTCCCTCGATTTGATACCCGGAGGAGCTGGGCAGCGCAGGAGACAACAAATTGTCTCGCCACATGCAGCTCGTCGGAGTCGCCGGGTTTGTCGCCGCGCCGGTGTAATCCACCTGCAGTTGATAGCCGCCGGCGGGATCGACGTTCCAGCAGGCCAGCGTGCGCTCGACTCCCGAGACCGCCATCGTCGCGTGGTCTCCATGCTGTTTCA
>JAAEQG010000977.1 GCA_024231775.1 bacterium | reverse complement strand
CAGTTGCTTCGGACCCCGCCTCACGACGACGCCCTTTCCTTCGGTGACAGACAGTAAGCGTCTGCCTGGAGGGGACTTGCACCCCTCTGAACAGGTACACTCTCAGGCGCACAGCCGCGGACTTCAGTCCGCGCGGCCACTCGAACGCGAGCACCAAGATGATCGGGAATCGGGCAATCGGCACATTCGAACTGGAGTTGGTATCACCCACGCGTCCGGCGGGCTATCCCGCGCATTGGTGGCTGACCGTGCCGGAGACCGAAGCAGCCTCCTGGGAGATCCTTCCCCAGCAGGCGGGTTCCGGCGAGGTGATCCTCTCCAAGCGTAACGAACTCGGTCTGCTATCCAACTTCGCACCCACGCCTCTTGTCTTCCAGGGGAGAACCTATCAGAGTCTCGAGGGCTTCTGGCAAGCCATGAAGTACCCGGAGGGGAAGACTGATCCGCGCGCAACCTTCCCGGGCATCACCTGGCGCTACGACCGTGACGAGGTATCGAGGATGGTCGGGTTCGAAGCGAAGGCTGCCGGCAAGTTGGCGTCGGAGAACATGCGCCGAATGGGAATAGACTGGGTCACCTTCGACGGTCAGCGCCTACCCTACCGGACGATGGAACGCGGAACACACTACCAGCTCATAGTCCAAGCCACCTGGGCGAAGGTCCGGCAGAACCCGAGGGTACGCGACACGCTCCTGGCGACGGGCGGTTTAACGCTCCGTCCGGATCATCACCAACCCTCGGACGCGCCCCCGGCCTGGCGCTACCACGAGATCCTCATGGCAATCCGTGCGGTGCTAGCTGCTTCCGACGAGTGACCATTCAGTCTCAGGAACGCGCCCACAGAGGAAAACACCGGCGCCGAGACGACTGCCTGGTGGCCTGCACAATGCGGTTCACGGCCGTCCGCCATCGCGCTTGTCAAACTAGAGGCTATCCCAAAACCCCTCTCCCCAGTGGGGAGAGGTTGGGAGAGGGGCGTAGCCGTCAAAGAACCCAACCCTCCTCTGCCCTTCCCTGCAGGAAGGGGAGTAATGGGATAGGCTCTACAGTCCTCAGAACTCCGCCATCTCCTCCTGCCCGGCTACAGGGAGGAATTCCCCACCGTCGCCCGTGCCAACGGTCGCGGGGGCGGTGTTCTGCCGGGGCGCACGCACGGTTCGTGGCGTCCCGTGGACGTTAGCGCTGGAGTGTTGACGGCTCAGCTGCGGATGAGCAGCCGTCGAGGACGCGAACTGGCCGGCGGAGGCGGAAGTTGCCTCCCCTCCGCGGACCATGACGATGAGTTCATCGACCAGCGCCTTCGTTGTGAGAGCCTGGGCGCTGAGCTCCTCTGAGGCAGATGCGGATTCCTCGGCTCCCGCAGCGTTCTGCTGGGTGACCCTGTCCATCTGAGAAACCGCAGTGTTGACCTGATCGACGCCCTGAGCCTGCTCCTCGCTGGCCTGGGAGATTCCGTTCACCAGATCGGTCACCTTGGACACACTGCCCACAATGCCCTGGATGGCCTCGGTTCCGATTCGGGCCTTGTCGACCGAGTCTTCGATCAGCGTAGTCGTCTCGCGGGCCGCCTGGGCCGCACGTTGAGCTAGGTTGCGGACCTCGTCGGCTACGACCGCAAAGCCCTTGCCATGCTCGCCCGCCCGGGCTGCCTCCACCGCAGCGTTCAGCGCCAGCAAGTTGGTCTGGAATGCTATCTCCTCGATCACCTTGATGATCTTGCTGATCTGCTCAGAGGACTCATTGATCTCCGTCATGGTCTGGTTGCCCTCTTCGGCAGCCCGGTGTGTCTCATTGACCAGATTGCTGGCCTGCTTGGAGTTCTCCGCGTTGGTACGCGTCATCGCCGCCATCTCCTCTAGCGCGGCGGAGGTCTGTTCCAGGGAGGAAGCCTGCTCGCTGGCTCCTTCGGCTAGCTGCTGAGAAGAACTCGACACCTGTCCGGCAGCATCGTTGACCTGAGCCACGCTCTCGGTCATCCCTTCGATAACCCGATTGAACGTTTGGGCCGTGTCGCTCAGTTCCGCAGCACTGAAGGACTTCAATCCTCGGAAGATCTCCTTGAAGGGCCTGGTGATCGACCGCGAGACGAGCCACACCATGACCAACACACCAATCACCGCCACAGCAGCGATCGCACCCACGGTCGTTACGGTTCTCTGCGCGCTAGCCTGCAAGGCGGACGCCCGGCTACTCAGATCCGCTGAAAGCCTGTCCTCCACCTCCTTCATGAGGTTGATCTTCTGGGTCATCGAGGAGAACCAATGACTCGCATCGATTCCGAAGCCGTCCAGATCGACAGAGCCCATCTTGAACGCGACGTCGCGCATCCGCTGGACTTCATCCACGACCGGCCCAGACAGTTTCTGGTTGTAGTACGCAACCTGCTCGGGCGTCGCGAGTGAGCGGAAGCTAGCGAAGTATGTATCTTGCGCGGTCACGAGCGCTCCGAACTTCCGCAGCGTACCCGACTCGAAACGGTCGGCGGCGAATGTCTTGCTCATCACGGCCCGCTCGATGCCGGCTCGCTCCTTGCCCTGAAGGAAGTTCACGTAGGCCATGAGGTTGGTTCGGACGCGGCCATTGTCGGTCGCCCCGGCGACGGCGGCAATCGTGTCGAGCATCACGGCGTTGTGCTTGGTGTAGTACCCGATGGCTTCGCCTGCTGGGATACCTCCGTCACTAACCTGCGAACGGTGAGCATCAATCTCATCAAGCTTGGCCATGGCCTGATCCAGCCTGCGGATGAACTCCTTATCCAGGTCGTTACGCGCCAGCCCGCTCACTGCCTGCGTGAGTGCTTGCCTCACGGTGTCGGTGGACTTGCGCTGGCTGGCCAACTCGGCTTCGAACTTCGTCCGGCCGCTGCCCACGTAGACGCCCGTTGCTCCACGCTCCTTCTGGGCTTCGTGGACCAGGTCGCTGATGTTCGTGGAGAGATTCAGAAGCGATACCAAGCCCCCGAACTCGTTCTGGGACATCGCTTTCAGATCCGAGGCCAAGCGGTCCTCCGTCTGCTTCATCAGGTTGATCTTCTGGGTGATTGTGTCGAACCAGTGGCTCGCCTCGACGCCAAAGCCATCCGTTTTGACCTCGCCCTTCTTGAAGGCGATGTCGCGCATCCGCTGGACTTCAGCCACGACGGGGTCAGACAGTCTCTGCTCGTAGAAAGCAACCTGCTCCGGCGTGGCCTGGGCGAGGAATGAATCGAAGTAGGTGTCCTGAGCGGTCACCAGGGCGCCGAACTTGCGCAGCACGCCGGCCCCGAACATGTCCTGGCCGAAGGTGTTACTCATCACTGCGCGCTCAATACCAGCGCGCTCCTTGCCTTGTAGGAAGTTCGAATATGCAGACGATATGCGCGCCATTTCCGCGTTCTTGTTGCACGCGGCGATCTCCTGGATGACGTCCAGCATTCTTGCGTTGTGCTGCGTGTAAGAACCCAGGACCTGCCCCGTGGGAACCGACAGCGAGCTGGCTTCGCTGCGATAGTCGTCAAGCTGGTTCATCCGGGCCACCGCGATGGAGAGCGTTTCGTTAAACTCTTCTCCCAGCGCCGACGTGTCGCACGTCTCCAGATACTCCTTCAGCGCCGTTCTTCGCGAGTCCGCGGTGTCTCGCTGTTGTGCAAGCTCAGAAGCAAACCTCTTGCCGCCGCTCCCCATGAACACACCGGTGGCGCCGCGTTCCTTCTGAGTTTCATGAACCAGCGCGCTAATGGTAGAGGCAAGTTGAGCGAGTGACTCGGCTTGTTTCATCTCCTGGCCGGTGTCGTACTTCTGAATCACCGTAGCTCCCATGAAGTAGACTGCCACCAAGAGTGGAACACCCGCGGCGCAGACGATTCGCAACTGCAAACTCACATTCTTTAACACGATAGAACTCCTGCCCAAGAGCCAACGAACTGCATATGTCCCATCTCGATCACAGGCTGTGCGTCCTACGTGGAAGCACTGCCGGCTTCGAGATCGATCATCCTGGTGATCTTCTCGCTGAGGACCTTAGGCGGTCCCCTCAGACTGAATCGCCGAGATCTGTGTATTCTTAATCGTCTGAACGATGTCCTCGATCTCCGGCTGGAGAGTCTCGAAGTCGCCCATCTTCGACTCGGTGGCCTTGAGGCGTTTGCTGTTCTTCGGGTCCGTCCCACGGCCGGGACAGCGCCTGAGCTTGCTGAAGAAACCGCTGAGCACGCCCATGTCGCCCTGCCGCTCGCCGAAGTGCGTCTCGAGCTGTGCCTTCTTTACGTCGCGCAGGGCGGTGAGTTGGCCATAGGTCTTCTTGGAGAGGTCCGTCTCTCCCTGTTCCTGGAGGGTATTCATGCCACCGGCGGCCGCTGTGCGGCTGATGTGCGTGACGCCGCCCAACGGGACAGGCCCGCAAGCCAGGAACGAGGTGACGAGTTTTGCACGGAGGGTCATGACTGGGTCCCTCTGTTCGGTCTTGTGCAGTGAAGTGGCTAGGGGGCCACACATGCGCCCCGTGCACTCGACCTTCCCTGTCCAATCGGTCAGCATCGGAGAAAGGTTAAGTTCAAAGTATCCGCGCACAGCCGTCTACGGTTGATTCGCAGATTGCACTGCGCATCCGATGCGGACGCTTGTGGCTCGTGGACAGCTCTCTCCCCACCTGGCAGGAACTGTGGGCGGGGCACGCTAGGTAGAATGCCTACGTCAGGTGTTGAAGCGGACCAGCCGCGCCCGCTCCAGAGACGCCTTGCCTGAATCGGAGATTGCCCCTCGTGATTCACCGCCCCGCGAATCCAGCCACGGGACCTCGAACCGGCGCTTGACCAGGGCTTGCATCGCCCCCGACATGATCGTAGGCTGTCCGGCTGAATCAGGAGACCTGTGTTCGCCCGGTGAGCGGTCGCCCGGAGGACACGTGCGGGGGCTGGGCACGATCGTGCCACAGCCCAGATGTAAGGATTACGCATTTACGAAGGAGTGTATCAGATGAAGACAGCTAGCAGCCTCAAGGTTACGGCAGCTGCTCTCGCCGCCGGTTTGGTGATCGGATCGGGAGGATGCCTCCCGAACAACTACTGGGCGAACTTCTTGGGAGACACCTTCCTCAACGCCACGGGACAGGTGCTTGAGGACTTCATCAGTGATTCGGTCGATGCGGTCGATCCGGCGCTCGACGTGAACCAGATCTAACAGAACTTGGCAGCTGATCCGGCGTCGGTGTTACATGGCCTGCGACGGTGAGCAATAGGAGGTCCACGATGTTGAGCGATTTTTCCGCGCGCCCGATCGGGCTGATCGCTGCGCTAACGCTGGCCTTGGCGGGTTCGATAGCCACCGCCCAGGAAGCCCCCCTGCTGGCGACGGACGTGGCGTACTCGTCCTTCTCCCTCTACCAGGACGAGCCCGAGACCACCCTGGAGAAGACCGAGATCGTCACCTACCGCGACGAGGCTCCGGCGTCACCTTTCAGCTTCGACGTCACCTACTACCTCTACTCTGATTACATCTTCCGCGGAATCAACTTCTCAGAGTACCCCGGCGAGGGACGTGAGAAGCCCAACCACCAGCTAACCACGGATGTCTCCGTTGACATCGGAATGCTGTTCGGCCACGAACCGGGCACCTGTGGTGTGTTCACTCTCGGGACCTTCTTCGAATGGTACGCCATGCAGAAGGTCATCGACCCAGAGCACGGCGGGCAGAATCTCCAAGAGGTAGACTACCTGCTGAGCTGGGCTTATGACCTCGAACCCATCGCCACCACGTTCACCCTGGGCTACACCTGGTATGCCTTCCCCAACGCGAAGAGCATCAACACCTCCGAGTGGTGGTTCAGCCTGGAGCACAACGACGCCTGGATGTGGAAGTGGCTCCTCCCGGACAACGAGGACGGCGTGCTGAATCCGTCCTTCATGTTCGCCCAGGACATCGACGTGACCGACGGTGGTTGCTGGATGGAGTTCGGCATCAGCCATGACTTCGAGGTCTTCGAGAACTTCACCCTCACCCCCAGCATGATCCTGGCCATCGATCATCGGTATCTGCACCCACTGCTGGACGTGGGCGAAGGATCCACCCAACTCGCGTACATCCAGTACGGGATCAACGCCGGATACAACCTGGCCCCGGCGCTCCAGCTACCGGACTGGGCTGGCGATCTGACGCTTTCGGGATTCATGTATTACAACCAGACTCTCGGCAGCATGGAGGAGCACGGCATTATTCAGGACGAGTTCTTCGGTGGAGTTTCGGTCGGCTGGTCCTTCTGACCAATGCAACTGAGGTAATACCGAGTCCAGGATGACTAGACCGATCAACGATAGGGGTAGGGAAGACCGGTTTCCCGGT
>JAAEQG010000976.1 GCA_024231775.1 bacterium | reverse complement strand
GGCGAGGGCGGAGATGAGCGGCTGGATCGGGTGCTGGCGGATCGTCTGCCCGAGTTGAGCCGCGCTCAGGCCCAACGGTTGATCAAGGCTGGGGAGGTCACCGTCAACGGGCGGCCCAGCAAGCCCAGTTACCGCGTGCAGGTGGGAGACGAGGTCGTCGCGCGCATCCCGGACGATACGCCCGCACCGGTTCTCCCCGAGAATATTGCTCTCGACGTCATCTATGAGGATGAAGCCTTGCTGGTGGTGAGCAAACCGGCGGGTATGGTGGTGCACCCGTCCTTGGGACACCCTGGCGGCACGTTGGTCAACGCGGTGTTGGCTCATTGCCCCCAGGCTGCGGAGGTCGGCGGGCCGGATCGAGCCGGGATCGTGCACCGGTTGGACAAGGATACTTCTGGCCTGATTCTGATCGCCAAGGACGAGGCGACTCGCGCGGCGCTTCAACGACAGTTCAAGCGCCGCCAGGTGGTCAAGACCTATATGGCGTTGGTCAAAGATCAGGTGCAGCCCCGTGAAGGCGTCATCGAAACGCCTATCGGGCGCAACAAG
>JAAEQG010000975.1 GCA_024231775.1 bacterium | reverse complement strand
TGCTCTTGCTGCACCGGGCGCTGCAATCTTCATTGTAGAGGAAGAAGTACTCACTGTTCTCGACGATCCACGGCTGCTCCAGGTCCCCCTGACCAACACCTACGCAAAGCAGACTCAGCGGTGTGTGGAAGAGTAGCTGAAGCATCATCGGACACCTCCCTCCGGGCGCATATCACGCGCCCACCGGGCCTTCACTCGACCGTTGCATCGTGGTTCAGTTCGTCGTGCCCGTTTGGTCAACGCTGGCAGGTGGTGGCGCCCACACGACCGCCGTGAATCCACCCGTGATTCACCGAGACGCCGTGAGGTCAATCTTCTGCGTGATCCGCGATGCCGTCAGCGCTCGACTGTGCGAGCACCACCACTTACCCCGTGGCGCAGCGGGCAGCGTCCATCAACTTGATCTGGCTACACTATCATTCTACACCTGATGGGGCTCGAGGCAACTGGGGAATACCCCGAGAACAGCGAGTTCCGGGACCAGCCTCACCAACAGATCACACCACTCCTCGAAGACAAGCCGGTATTCGGCTCGGGGAGCGTGGTTTCTAGAGAAGTTGTGCGAACAAGAGTGCGCTGGCGGCCAGGATGAGCTGGTGGGCTCTCCGGACAAGCGTCGGAAGTCCGCACTTCCCGCCAATCCGGTCCAACAGGAGCAGCGACGCGACCAGGGAACCGATCGTGACCAGCGGTGTGACCGCCTTGAGCGTGCCCAGCTCTGGCGTGACCCAGCCTTGGGGTACGGTGGCCTCGAGCCCTAGCAGATCCACGAGAGTGGGCAGGACTTCGGGACCTTGGGTCACAAGCTCGCGGAAGTACAGGTTGAAGAAGCCCGCCAGCGCCAAAGGTATGTAGGCGTATCCGATGTGCGAAACCCAACCCCAAAGCCCCTTCCGCTCGCCAACCGCAGACGCCGCCAGAACCAGCAGAACGTACCCGAGCGAGAAGGTGAGGAACGTGAGTATGCTGGCACCGGCAACGACGGGATGTGGCGTGAACGCCACCCAGGTCGCCCCCACGCCCCGGGCCGCCAACCACGGAGGGAGCTTGAGGGCCAGCACCGCCGCCGCCAGCACCACGGGAAAGAGCGCCCGGGCCGTATCCCATTTGTGCTGATCGAGCAACCCTCGCCATGGGGCGCGCAGGTCCAGGCGCACGGCGCGATGCGTGCAGGTTCTGACACAGGCCAGGCACATGATGCAGTCGTGGTTCGTCGCGTTGGACGAGGGATGCAGACCCATGGGACAGTTGTTGTCTTTGACGCAGTCGGGGGTCCGACATTGGCTGAGACATACGTTGCTGTTGGTCCGCAGTCTCAGGGGAGAAATCGACGCGTACTGGGCCACGATCTGTCCCAACGGGCAGAAATGCTGACACCACACGCGCCGGCCGAACGCCAGGGCGCTGACCACTGCTCCCGCCAGGATTGAGAGCATGAGCACGCCCGTAGCGGAGGAGCGGTGGAACATCTGCGTGGCGTGCTCCGCCCAGATGATCACCACCAAGCCGACGAGTCCTACGTAGATACCGTAGCGCCGCACCAGTTGCGGCGTCCTCACCTTCCTGATGGTAAGTGCTGCGGCTACGTTGCTGATTGGTGGGAGCGGGCAGTAGCTGCACCAACTCCGCGCCCCCAGCAAGCTGAGCAGAACCAGCCCAGGCCATCCGATGGTCCAGACGAACATGTTGCCCAGATTCGCCTCCTGCGGACCATAGAGCATGTAGAGTGCCATCCCCACAAAGACGGGCGCCGACACATAACGCAAAGCCCCGGGGAACCACTCCTTGGATGCGAGCTGGCGCACCCAGCCGACCCTGAGCAGGTTGATGGCTCCTTTGGCGGAGAACGGGACAATGTCGATCAACACATGCTCGTCGGTGATCTCCGGGCCGTCGCATATGGCCACCGCCTGCTCGATCACGTGGCGGAGCCCATTGACGTTGAGCGGCCAATCGTGATCGACGAGGGCATGCAGAGCCTCCTGCGAGAAACCGTGAATCTCGCGCCCCGCTTTCCGCGCAAAGTAGCCCAGCATGATCTCGGCTATCACCGGTATGTCCTGCTTGCGATCTTTCAGCGGCCTTAGTCGAACGGTCTCACCGCTCAGTTCTGCGAGCAGGTCCAGATTGAAGTCGCAGTCGGCGGCCCGCAGGTCGTGGGGTGTGCAGGCGATGATGCGCTCCCGGCTGCGCCGCTGCTCCGTATTCCCTGCGCGGTTGAAGTAGCCCGTTCGGAGGTATGCCAAGAGCAGCCTCTGCGCGCGCCGACTGAGGGAGTGGACGTTCTTGAGGATTAGCGTTCCACCGTCAGCTACTTCAATGTATCCGCGACGGGTGCCCGCTGCGTGAGCGGAGCTGTCCGCTTCGTGCCCGAAGAGGGCGGCCTCCTGAGCGATCTCGGTCAGAGTGTTGACCGGTCCGCCGTCACGGCTCACCTGCTCTTCACGCTGAAGCGGTGGCGGACTGGCGCAGTCGAGGGTGAACAGCGGGCGACCCTCGCCACTCTGCCGGTAGTGGATCAGCTTACCTACGAACGTCTTGCCGGTACCAGCTTCGCCGACTGCGAGCAGGTGCCCATCGCCCGCGGCTATCCTGGTGATCGACTCGTCGATCTCGCTCGCCCATTTCGTCCTGCCGGGAAAATGATCCACGGGGGGCGGATCCCGTTCGCTCAGCAGGCTGGCGATCACCTCCCGACTCTGCCGATGCTCAGCCTGTTGTCGAACGGTGGTCTGGCCGAGTCGTGCCGCCAGAAGCCGGAACAAACGGTGGTTGAGTTCCGGCTCTACGGCGACGAGATCCTGGAACTGGTCCTGATGGATCTCAATGGTAAGCAGATCGGTGATCGCCCTTACGCTGGCTGAGCGTGGCTCGCCGGTCAACAGAGCCATCTCCCCGAACAGTTCACCGTCTGTGAGCGTCGCGACCTGGTACTCCCATCCCTCCGCGTTGGTGAGCACTACCGCAGCCGTACCGCGGAGAATCACGAACAGGGAGTCTCCCGGATCTCCCCGGTGGATGACCGTCTCGCCCGCCGTGAAGATCCTGCGCGTAAGCTGTGAGACCGCCTCGCTCAGTCCGTCGCGCTCCAGACCCTTGAAAAGGTCGGTCGAGCGCAGGTCGTCGTAGATTGACTTCGTCTCGTCCATTGAGCGGCGTCGCACAGCGCACAATGCCCGCAGGCAAGCTTGCCTCGCCCGGGATCTCACCAGTGCCGGACTGTCTACCGGGATCGTAACGTGTGAGGCCTCCGTCCCCAAGCGAAGAAGCTCTCCCCACCGCGGATTCCGCCTGTCCCGCCTGAGAACCGCAGGCATGTGCCACGGGAAGAGGAGGAAAGGCCTGCTCTACGGCGTGGTCGGAGTTGGTTGGACGCTGCTCGTGGGAAAGCGGGCGTCTTCGCCGGGTTTGGCGTAGAGGTATTGCGGTTTGTACTGCTCGTTGACCTTGCGGCGACGGACCGCCTGGTCGGCGTGCAGATGGGTCAGATAGTCTTCGGGTAACTGGTTGACCCGGACAGCACCGAGCCGCTCCGTGCTCCGCTTGGAGTCATACTCGACATTCGCCCGGCGCAGCTCCGCGTCCATCCGCCGAGCCAGCTCGTCTGCATTTGGCGAGGGGGAATCCTCGATGTGCAGGGTGTAGTAGGGTGGATCAGCCCACTGCGGGGCCAGCACAAAGTGCGTGGGGTTGAACGCGGTACTGCGGCGGACCTGCTCGAAGGCCAGCACCACCTGCTGCTCGGTCAGTTTCTCGCCGGTCAGCGAAGAAGTGTTCGCTCCCTTGTGCAAGAACTCGATCAGCGGCGTGGGGCCTGCAAAACCGGTTACGCGTACCACGTCTCCGATGCGGTAGCGGTAGAAACCGGCGTCGTTAGTCAGCAGGATCTCGTATTCGTGTCCCTCTTGAACTTCGTGGGCACGGATTACCGAGGGGTGGGGGTGGTCCGCTTCGTCGAGGGGGATGAACTCGAAGAACATCCCGCTGATGTCCAGGATTCCGGAGGGCGTTCCGTCCTCGATGGGGATGGACATACGCCCCTCACTGGCCAGCAACCCGATGTCCCGCACCGGCACCTCGCCGAAGTACTCGGGAAACCGTTCGAGATATAGACCCATAGTGCCCCCGGTCCAGTTGGCCAGGAAGCCCAGATCCCAATAGTCCTTGGGCAGCAGACGACCGGTACGCTTCACGATGTCTTCGAACCGCCGGGCTGTCTCCGGATCGGGCCTGAGCAGCGGGGCCAGTTGCCCACGGATCTCGGCGCTGATGGGTAACGATTCGTCCAACGTGCCATCGCGCATGTCGCGGATGATGCGCTCCGCGGCGGAGTCCACCGATCGAACGAGCTTCAACTGGGTGGCGGGATTCGCCGTGATCATGAACGCTACGTCACGGCGCAGCGCCAACCGCATGATCGTATAGTAGCGCGCCGCCGCATCATCTATGTAGGCCACGCACAACGGGGCGACGTAGTACTTGCGCACCAGGCGCTTCTGTGTCGCAGCCATAATGCCCGTAATCGCACCACAGGGGATGCCCGACGGCGCCCGCTGTTCGTCCATCGGGCTGGTCACCTGCACGATGTGCCGCAGAAAGCACCCGGGGTGGTCGTTAAGCACGCGCACGCCGAACGCATTCCACCCCCGTCGGTAATTGGCCAGGAAACGCTCGGTGACCGGAATGTACTTCGGTTCGGCGGTGGTCCCGCTGCTCATGGCGAACATGAGCACGCCCTGTCCGTTGCCGAACATGGCGTCGGTCTCGCCCGCCTTGACTCGCTCGACGTATGGCATCAGGTCGTCGTACGTGGTCACCGGTATCTGGCGGGTGAAGTCCGCGTAGGTGCGGATTCGGTTGAACCCGAAATCGCGACCGTATGCGCTGTCGGCGTTGGCCCGCAGCTTTTCGAGCAGCACGCGCTCCTGGACCGTGGTCAGGTCGCGGGTGTCGTTCATGAACCGGTTGAACACCCGCCGGGCATGGATCCGGGCGAGAGGCAGCAGCAAGCGGTCGGTTAGTGACAGGTTGGCCATGATGACCTATCGGGAACTTCGTACGAGCAGCCGGTTGTCGAACCGCCGCGCGGACTTCAAGTCCGGCGTACCTTCGGCTGAAGCGAATCGTACCTCACGGTTCACGTGCGGGCCAGCTTGGACTCGATCGCCCCGATGAGTTCGTCGAACGAGTTTGCGAACGCTTTGACGCCCTCGATCTTGAGCTGCTCGGTGACCTGGGCCATGGAGATGTCCGCCGCCTCCAGGCGGGCAAGTACGTCGCGGGCTGCACCGACGCCGGCTTCGATCGCCGCCTCCGCCGTTCCGTGGTCGCGGATGGCGTTCAGGGTCGCGGGCGGGACTGTATTGACCGTGTCCGGGCCGATGAGCGGCTCTACGTACAGCAGATCCGGGTAACTGGGGTCCTTGGTACTGGTACTGGCCCATAGCGGCCGCTGGACGCGGGCGCCCTTGGCCTGCAGCGCCGCAAACCGCGAGCCGGCATACTCGGTCTTGTACAGGTCATACGCGAGCTTGGTGTTGGCTACGGCGGCTTTGCCCGGCAGATCCACGAGGTCCTTCCGACCGGCGTCGATTCTCTCCTGGAGCAGCTTGTCCACCAGCGTGTCCACCCGACTGACGAAGAAGGACGCCACCGAGGCGACACCCCTCGGGTCGCCACCCCCAGCCACGAGTTTCTCCATACCGCTCAGGTAGGCTCCGATCACCGCGCCGTAGACTTCGGTGGAGAAGATCAGCGTCACGTTGACGTTGATACCGGCGGCGATGACCGCCTCGACCGCCGGAAGCCCCGCGTCCGTGGCGGGGATCTTGATCATCACGTTGGGCCGGGCGATCGCCGTGAAGATGCGCTTCGCTTCGGAGATCGTCGCCTCGGTATCGTCCGCCAGCGCCGGGGACACCTCGATACTCACGAACCCGTCGCGGCGCTCCGTGCGGTCGTACACCGGACGAAACAGGTCGCACGCCTGCCGGATGTCGGCAAATGCCAGCGTCTCATAGATCTCGACGGCGGACGTCCCCGCCGCGATCAGCCGGTTCAGCTCAGCCTGGTAGTCGTTGCTGTCGGCGATGGCTTTCTTGAAGATGGTCGGGTTCGAGGTAACCCCGGTCACGCCGTCGTCGATGAGCCCCTGCAGCTCGCCCGAAGCCAGCACGCCGCGGCGGATGTTGTCGTACCAGATCGACTGCCCGAGTTCGCTGATCTTGCCAATGATCGGATGCACGGTTTGGCTACCCCTTTGCTCGCTGGATTGCTTCCCGACAAACCTCGACGACGCGCTCAACGGTGAAACCGAAGTGCGTCAACAGCGCCTCCGCCGGCGCCGACTCGCCGAACGACTCGAGGGCGATGATCGATCCCTCGTCGCCCACATAGCGGTGCCATCCCAGTGGCACCCCAGCCTCGATCGCCACCCGAGCCTTGACCTCCCGGGGCAGGACCAGGTCGCGATAATCTCCGTCCTGCCGCTCGAAGCGCTCCCAGCAGGGCATGCTCACCAGCCGAACACTCACCCCCTGGTCCGAGAGCATTCTATGGGCTTGGACGCCCAGCTGCACCTCCGACCCCGTCGCCAGGATGATCACCTCCGGCCGAGCGGCGCAGTCCGCCAGCACGTAGGCGCCCCGGGCGACGCCCGCCGCTGAACGATAAGATGTTCGGTCGAGGGTGGGGAGGTTCTGACGAGTCAGGGCGATCAGCGCCGGGCGATCGGCGGTGAGCATCACCTGTCGCCAGACTTCGGCGGTTTCGCCGGCGTCACCCGGGCGGTACACGTCGAGGCCGGGTATGGTCCGCAACGCCGCCAGATGCTCGATCGGCTGATGCGTTGGACCGTCCTCCCCGACGCCGATGCTGTCGTGGGTGAAGATGTAGACGACCGGAAGGCCCATCATGGCGGACAGGCGAATCGACGGGCGGCAGTAGTCCGTGAAAGTCAGGAAGCTGGAGACGTAAGGCCTCAGCTTGGAGAGGGCCATTCCGTTGGCCACCGCAGCCATGGCATGCTCGCGCACTCCGAAGTTGAAGTTGCGTCCGCCGCGGACCTCCTTGGAGAAGTCATCATCGTCGTTGATTCGCGTCTTTGTCGAAGCGGCTAGGTCCGCCGCTCCACCCATGAGCCACGGAACGCGACCGGCGAGGGCGTTGAGCACCTTTCCGGAGGAGGCCCGGGTCGCCAGACCC
>JAAEQG010000974.1 GCA_024231775.1 bacterium | reverse complement strand
TCGGTCGCTGCTGGGCGAGTTCCGCGTAGCGTATCTGGGGCCGAAGGCGGCGCATACGGAGCACCCGCGCTGAGTCAGGATGACACTCGGGCAATGCCACAGTTAGGAGGAGGGTCTGGTCTTGGGCGTGAAGAAGACCAGCGAAATCAGCACGAGCCCGGCTCCGGCCACGAAGAGCCCAAGCTTGCGTTGGGGCTCGCTGCATCGTTCGAGCCATTGCGGAACTGCGGCCGGCGGAGCTTCGTCCCCCGCCTGGGCGATCAGGGCCTTGCGCGCCAGGGCGAGTTCGTTGGCCTTGACGTTCGGATAGATTGCGTTCGGATCCTCCGGCTCGGTCCCCAGAGTCGCCGGGGCGATGCGCTTCAAGAGATTCGGGTCTTTGTCCAATTGCTCGAGCAGGGCGTCGTACTCGCTGTTCAGCGATCGGAGGCGCCCCAGAATCTGGTCCGCATCCCCAACGTGCTTCTGATTGCGGCAATAGAGAATCAGATCGTCACAGAGCACGGCGGCCCCCAGAGCGGCGGCGCCCACGCTGAAGAAAATCACAAAGAGCAGGAAGTGAAAGACGCCTTGCCTCTGCATAGTCCGCAACCAAAAAAACGCGGCAGGCGTGATCCAACTCCATGTTACGGAGAGGACCACACCTGCCGATTTGGTAACTGAAAT
>JAAEQG010000973.1 GCA_024231775.1 bacterium | reverse complement strand
TGGACGAAAAGTCCCGCGTGGTGGACCAATCCTTTCAATACTTTCCGCTCTGGTTTTTCAAACGCCGCCGCAGTGACGGAAAGGAGACTATCCTGCTAGAACCCGCTGCCGCGACCTCGGTCAGCGAACTCAAGCGCGTCAAACTGCCCGCCGGGGACCTGCGCAAGTACGATGACGACCTGGAGAACCAGTCCCAACAGCCGACGGTCCCACTGCAAGCGGCCCTGGACTGGTTGAAAGGACGTCAGGTCGTGCCAAAAGAGATCGCCGAGAGCGCGTTGGTGCACATTCCACTCTACACGTTCAAGTACACCTACCAGGGCCAGCGCTACACGGCAGTGGTCGAAGGAGCCACGGGGCGCGTGCTGGCCAACATCTACCCGGCCAAGGCCGAAGCGCCGTACCAGTTCGTGGGCGGGCTGTCCGCCATCGCCTTCCTGGGGCTGGCGCTGTTCCCGGTGATCGGAGCCTTGATCGCAGAGGGAGAAGGACTGGGAGCGGGGTTCCTGGCCTGCGCAGGG
>JAAEQG010000972.1 GCA_024231775.1 bacterium | reverse complement strand
TTGTGAGAGCAGACTTGAAACGCATACCTTTCACCATCTCCGGCGCCATCACCCAGCCGACTCACCTGCGCCCGCAGCTGCTCCGCCAAGACACTCGTCCCGCCGTCAAGACGATCGAGTCGTCCACCTGACAGCGTGTCCGAACCGACATGATATGGTATACCGGGCGTGCGCGGGGGTCCAGCAGAACCCGTGCTTGGATGGTGAATTCGGATGAGGGGGAAGGCGATGTTCTCCGACGCAGATCGTCGAAACCCTGACAGCACCGGGGATGCTGCCGCCACCTGTCCATGCGCCGGTGGATCGGAACGGTCCGGGCGTGGGCTGCGGCGGTCGTCTTGGCGTAGGGGGGTTGCGGTCATTGCCATTCTGGTGAGCCTCTTCTACGCGGTTCTGATCTTCGCCTATCTGTGGCGCTACAACGTCGGTATCGAGAGTCGTCTGGGAGCGGCGGGGTTGTTCGCGTTCTATGTGGACACGTTCACGTTTCATGGCGGCGTGGTGACGGCGTTGCTCGCTGGGGTCCTTGCAGTTGGACGGTCGTGGCGACTCTGTATGGCGAGCCTGCCCGCCGTCGTGTACGCGGTCGGCCCTGCGGTGGGGCAGTTGGTGCCGCGCGAGGCTCCGCTGGTCGAGGGAAGCTCGCTCTCGGTCCTGACGGTGAACCTGTATGGGGACAACCCGTGCGGTGATGAGCTGGTGCGGGAGATCGCGGAGGAAGATCCGGACGTGCTCTTCGTGCAGGAGTACAACGACCGCTGGCGCGCGCGCTTCACCGCGGCGCTGGGCGAGAGCTATCCTCATCGACTGGAGATTCCCCGGCGAGATTTCTACGGGATGGCCGTGTTTTCAAAGCTGGCGTTCGTCGAGCCCGGGGCGGTTCATCTCTATCCGGCTGGGATGCACATTCCATGTGTGCAGGTGACGGTGCGGTTGAACGGGCGTCCGGTAACGTTCTTCAACCTGCACCTCGTCCCACCCAAGAGTGCCGCCCACTATCGCGCCCAGGCGGATCAACTGACGGAGTTGTTGGAGGGTGCGCTGGACACGCCAACGCCGACCGTCTTGTTGGGCGATTTCAACTTCACCTGGCGCTCCCGGTTTGCCAGACACTTGGCTGCCCGAGGGTATCGATCAGCGCAAAGCCTGGCGGGTTGGGGGCGGGGTGCGACTTGGCCGGTGAACGGTGCTTGGCGTTACGTACCGGGGCTGCGCATAGACCACGTCTACCTGGGGCCTGGTTTGACCTGTTCGGCGTGCTGGACCGGCATCGGCCAAGGAAGCGATCATCGCCCGGTTGCGGCGGTTATCGGGTTCAGCCCCTAGCGCACGGTTCGCCGGTGAGGGAGGTTCCCGCGCCGATTCAGGCTACTTCCTTAGGGATGCGTCTTGCCGGTGGGGTGCATCCCATTTGGGGTGGCATGGGCAAACTTGTTTGCCCGTGTTGGACGATTCCACGGGCAAGCTGCTGCTTGCCCATGCCACCCTCGCCAGTTTCTGCCACCTTGTTCGGGATGCACCCCTGCTGGTGAGCACTAATCCGCTCGGGTTTGACGGGGGTTGAGCCTCTGTGCTACGGTACCCAGGTGCTGCGCGGCGACGTTAGCGCGGCGTACGACTGATGGCGTATGGGGAGCGGTGGAGTCACCATGAAGATCGGGTTCACGTCTCGGGTATGTCCGGAGTGGGATCTCTCGACGATCGTCACTCGGGCGGCGGAATTGGGTTTTGACGGAGTTGAGCTGGGGACGCTTCAGGGCGAAACGCATCTTCCGGCGGTCGCGGCGCTGGCGGACGATCCTGATAAGGTTAAGCGCCTGTTCGCCGACCGGGGAGTCGAATTGGTCTGCCTGGGGACTGGAGAATCTCTCGAACCATACAGCGTACAGGAGGTGGAGAAGCGGCGGGCCAAGATCATCGAAGTGATCGAGCTGGCTGGCCGGTTGGGCTGCCCGTACGTCCGCGTTCCGATCGGCAACATCCCTGACGCGGATAATCGCGATCGTACGCTGGCCAGGTTGGCTGAGGTCATCGAGCCTCTGGCGGCGCCGGCGTCCCGCTGCGGAGTGTCCGTGCTGGTGGAGAACGGCGGCGACTTTGCGGGCAGCGAGCCGCTCTGGTTCGTGATCGATCACGCGGCTCATCCGGCGGTGGGCGCCTGCTGGAATCCGTGTGTAGCCATGGTACTTCGGGAACGGCCTACCGTGTCGATTCCGCGTCTGGGGATACGGGCGCGGATCGTGCGCGTGTGTGACGGGACCTTTGATGATCAGGGGCGGTTCGGCGGCTACCGGGTACCCGGCGACGGAGATGTGGAACTGCGGCGGATGATCGAGTTGCTGCGCGGGATCATCTTCTCGGGCTACCTGATGTTTGACTGGCCCAAGGCGGTCATGCCGGATCTGCCGGACGCTGCGGAGGTGCTCCCCACTGTCCAGGCCCGGCTGCGGGAGTGGATCGATACCAAGTCTGACGTACTCACCGCGTACAAGGGTGACAAGAAGCCCGTGCATCTTGATCTTCCCGGTGTGGAAGTCCCGCCGCCACCTACACCCAAGGTGGTGAAACCGACGTGATCAGCCGGTGAGGCGCGTCCACCAGGCGATCCGATGCCTTCTTGCTCGGTGGCCTGATCGAGCTGGAATTTCGGATCGCGCGCGCTGATCTCGCTTCCTTGCCCGGACCGCCGCGGGTACATCAGGGTACGGTGTCTCTAAACAGTGTCGGGGGGCAGTTCGTTGGCGACATGGGGCTTAGCTCTGGCAGCGTTGGCTGAGCGGCGAGCGGAAGGCGAGCCCATGGGCTTACGGTTCGCGCTGATCGCAGCGGCGCTGCTGGGTGTGCTCGCAGTTCTGGAGGGGGGGTGGCGCCGCCGACGGCGGTGGACGCTGCTGGCTACGGCTCCGGAGAAGCTGACCGCTCCCCTCCCGAGCTGGGGCGGACTACGGATGGCTAGTGGAGCCGTCGGCGTGATGTGGTCGGCGCTGTTCATCTACTGGATGGCGGTCCCTCCCGGAGCGGCGCTGGCGGGTCGATGGGGCCAAGCCGTGGCGTGTTCGGTGGCCGCCGTGGTTTGCGCGGTGGTGATCCTGTCGCAGGTCGGCCGTGCTTGGAGCGTGTCCCTGGCCTGTGTCGCCCTGGGGTTACTGACCCTGACGGTGTTCACCCTGGCAGTCGCACCGGTGCGACGGGAGGGACAATGGGCACCCCTGGCGCTGACGGCGCTGGTCATGGCTTCGGGGCTGATGACGTGGTTTTGGAGTTGGATCGCGGAGGTGTGGCGTCAGCAGCTCTACGCGGAACCGGTGGCGGACCGGGACGCGGAAGTGGATAGCGACGCGCCCGAGTGCGGTGACCACCCACGGGCATGGACAACCGCGGGGCGATTGGTGCCGGTCTGCGAATGTGTCGCCCTGACCGTTGGAGGAAGCGGAGTTGTTCTGGCATTGCTCTTGATCGGTTGGCCAATCGTGGTGGCCCAGCCCCCGGACGCCTACCCGTGGGCGCATACGCTTGCGGGTGTGTTCGCCCACCTGCTGCTCCTGCTCTCACTGCTGCGGGTTCTGCGGGGCCGGAGAGGCCTTTCCATCATCTTCATTTCGGTCGTGGTCTTGAGTATGATCGTATTCGTGGCGACGAGGGCAGGTCTGGGGGCGTCGTGACCGCGCGGCGGGCGGCTTCACCACCACGGACGGTGGCCGTGGTCCACTGTGGGCTGCGCGAGGGAACTGAAGCACTCATGGAGGCGGAACGATGAATGTCGATCGGGTACGCCGCATCCTCAAGATCACTCAACTGCTTCAGTCCGGTCGGTCGGTGGACGCCACCGGCCTGGCGGGCGAGTTCGGGGTAACCCGGCGGACGGTGTTTCGCGACCTGGAGCTGCTCGAGTTGGCTGGCGTCCCCTGTCGCTACAACAAGCGGGACCAGAGCTATCAACTGTACCGTCCGGTCTTGCTTCCTCCGGTCATGCTGACGCTCGATGAGGGGCTGGCGCTGATGCTGCTCACTCGCGCAGCCATGAGCAAACAGATGGTCCCGGACCATACCGCAGCCACCTCCGGGGCGGTGAAGATCGAGAGCTCGCTTCCATCCGTCGTTCGCGAACACTGTGGGGACATGCTCAGCGGGGTGGAGGTGCGCTGGTGGCCGATGTCGGAGGCGGAGTCTCTGCGGGACTTGCTACCGGTGTTGCAGCGCTGCGTCAAGGATCGTCGCTGCGTGAGCATCACCTACGACTCCTACCTCGACGACAAGCGGATCCAGGTGGCCCTGCGGCCGTACCGATTGTTGTTCATCCGGCGCGGCTGGTATGTGATCGGGTACGCTGAGCAGTTCGAGATGGTCCGCACGTTCAAGCTCGAGCGCATCGAGCGGATTCGTGAGGAGGACCGCCACTTCACGCCCGACTCCGACTTCACCCTGGACGCCTACTTCGGCAATGCATGGCAGATGATCCGCGGCGAACTGCGCCACCACGTGCGCATCAAGTTCCTG
>JAAEQG010000971.1 GCA_024231775.1 bacterium | reverse complement strand
GGGCTTTGTCACTACCCCGCTGCAGCAAAGCATAGCCGGTGCACGGGGAGTCGAATACATCACCTCCAGCAGCATCCCCGGGACCTCCAGCATGGAAGTCCATGTGCGCCTGGGAGAAAACACCAGCGATGTGTTGTCGGAAGTTATCGCCAAAATTAACGAGGCGCGCCACGTATTACCCAGGCAGATAGAGGATCCGGTGGTCACTACCGCCACGGGCAGTGATCCCATGATGTACCTCGCCTTTTTCAGCAAGGAACTTTCCATTGAACAGATTACGGACTACCTGATGCGGGCCGTGCAGCCCGAGCTTACGAGCATGGACGGTGTGGGTTCGGCCAAGATTCTGGGAGACAAGTATCTGGCCATGCGGGTCTGGCTGGATCCCGACCGCATGGCCGCCCTGGGAGTTACGGCGGAAGATGTGCGTAACGCCATTCAACGTGAGAATTATATCTCGGCAGCCGGCGCCACCGAGGGCGGCCTGGTCCGCGTCGCCGTGGATGCGCAAACAGACATGGAGGACCCGGCGGTCTTCGGTGATATCGTAGTCCGGC
>JAAEQG010000970.1 GCA_024231775.1 bacterium | reverse complement strand
GCTAGTGCGCGACACATCGCACGGCAAAGCAGAGACCGGCGGCATCCAGATCAGCCACATCTCACCGGCGCTGATCAACACAGCGTAAACGTCACGATATTCCAGGACCACGTCCCCGGCTGCGATCTCGGCGACGATCTGAAGCGGCACGGGAACCACTGCCGCCGTCGGGTGCGCGCCGTCGATGCTAAAGGTGTAGGAAAAAATATCTCGTCCATCTCGCACCAGCGCCAATTGATCGTCCACCATGAACGGCAGGAGTTGGTCGGGAGCGGCGGAGAAATACGTGCAGCCATCCGCAGGCAGCGTTCCCACCAGGGATAGGGTGCTGGTATAGAACACGACCCCTGGCGCGCTGGCTGGCTGGGACGGGACGTCCGGGAACGGCCCCAGCAGCGGATATGGTTGCGGTTGGGCATAAGCCCGCACCACGAGAGGCAAGTAGAGAACCTGGGATGTGGAACACGCCTCGACGACCGTGATGCTGATCGTCTCCTCGTCGCTCAACGCGCCGTCGGATGCCGCGAACGTCGTGCTATACATCCCGAACGTCCCACAGCCCGGCGTCCAACTGAACAAGCCCGTCGCGGTGATAAAATGCGCGCCCGGCGGAAGCTGGACGGCGGAGAGCGCCAGCACTGGGCCATCGAGGTCCTCCGCCGTGACGCTAAAGGTCAAGGTTGCCTGCTCTTGGACGCTTTTGTTCCCAATGAACGCAAGCATGGGGGCATCGTTGACCGGGAGAATGCTCACACTCACGCTGATCGCGGCTGTCCCGCTGTGACCGTCGCTCGCCTGCACCACAAAACGGTCCACGCCGTCATAGTTCGTCGCGGGCGCATAGCCCACGACCTGGCTCGCGCCTGTGCCGCTGACCGTGGCCGTTCCGTGGCCTGCCGCGTCGCCAACGCGCCACGTCAGCAGGTCACCATTGTCGTCAGCCGCGTGCAGCGTCAGGCCAAACGGGATCGGGTCGCCGTCCTCGCTCATCGTGACCGATACCGCCGCGCCTTCCAGGATGACGGGCGGCGCGTTGGCGATGGTCACCGTTGCCCAAGCCGTGTTGTTCACGGTGATGGCTTCGTCCGTCTGCCCCACAATCGTGGCCGTATTCGTCATCACCCACCCGGACGGCAGACCCAGGGTCACCGCCTGAGTGACGCTGACCATCCCACTCGCGCCCGGCCCCAACTCACCCACGGTCCAGGTATAAGGCGCACCGCCGTGTTCCACCGGCATCACGTCGGTGATCACGACGCCGGTCGCGGTGTACGAGCCGGTGTTGGAGAACGACAGCGCGTAGGTGACGACCTGGCCGGGCAATGCCACAGCCGGTGTGGCGCTTTTGACGATCTCCAGGTCCGGCGCAGGCGGCGGGTCAGACACACGGAACGCCGCTTGCGCCCATCCACCGCCACTGACGTGCTCGTATTCCACGCTGTTCGTCACCACGTCCCCATAACCACCCACGTGGGTAGCTTCAAATACCACAATGATCGGCTCCCCAACCAGGACTGCACCATTCCACGTGACCTGCCCCCCAGACAGGCCCGTGCCGGGCGGGCGCACCACCCAGCGGGTGAACGTGACACTGACCGGCAGCGTGTCGGTCAGGCGCGTGTTTGACGCATTGACCGGCCCGTGATTGTCCAACTG
>JAAEQG010000969.1 GCA_024231775.1 bacterium | reverse complement strand
GGCCGTCCCGTGCGGGGAGGGGGAAACACCGGGAGAACCGCCCCCCCCCCCCTCCGGGGGGGGGGTGGGGGGGGGGCCAAGAGGCGCCAAACCCACCCCCTCACCCTGACCTCTCCCCCAGGGGAGAGGGGTTAGCAGCCGCAACATGAACACGGGAAACGCCAGCAATCAACCAGAATGCGTATCGCACGTGGTGGAGCCGTCAACCTTGCAGTGCCGGCGCGGGCGTCCGAGAATGCCATTACCAGGGCGCGATCCTTGATCTGGCGAGGGATCGGCCGGATCCTGGTCCGGAATGAGGCGTGAAAGGCTGATGCGACAATCCTGGCGAGGGTACTGGGTGCTGGGCGTGGTCTTCCTCGCGGCAGCAGCGGCGTGCCGGAAGAACGCCGATCCGCAAACCGCGTCTTCGAACGATCGGCCCAACGTCTTGCTGATCACCGTTGAATCGCTGCGCGCCGATCATGTCGGCTGCTATGGTTACGAACGGCCGACGACGCCGAACATCGATGCACTATCCGCCCAGGCAACGCGATACACCCAGGCCTACTCGGCGACGAGTTGGACGCTCACCTCGCACGCCAGCATGTTCACCGGTTTGTACCCCAAGGTCCACCAGGTAACGCTTCCGCAGGATCGGCTGAGCGACGCCCACACGACTGCGGCGGAGGTCCTGGCGGATGACGGATACCAGTGCGCTGCTGTGGTGGGGGGGCCTTATCTACGCAAGACGTTCAATCTCAGCCAGGGGTTCGAGTACTTCGATGAGAGCGTGGCTTCGTCCAGCAACGACGAAGCGCATAGGGACGTGACCAACCCGCGGATGGCCGAGGCGATGGAGCGCTTTCTGCGAGAGGGGCGCGACCCCCGGCGCCCGTTCTTCATGTTTGGTTACTACTGGGACGTGCACTACGATTTCATCCCGCCCGCGCCCTACGACACCATGTTTGTGCCCGACGGCGCCGAACCGATCGACGCGGTGCAGTTCGGACCCATCGTTGCCCTGGGGCGCGACATCTCCGAGGCCCAACTCGCCTACCTGACCGCGCAATACGACGGGGAGATTCGCTGCACGGACGAATACCTGGGCCGGCTGTGGGCCTTGCTTCGCGAGCTGGATCTCTGGGACAATACGGTGATCATCCTCACCGCAGATCATGGCGAGCAGTTCTTCGAGCACAGCTATCTTGGCCACAAGCACGATCTATACGTCGAGTCTCTTCACGTTCCCCTGCTCATCAAGCGGGCCGGCCAGACCCAGGGACGGCGCGATGATCGCGTGGTCAATCTGATCGACCTGTTCCCCACCATCCTCGACCTGACTGATGGCTCAACGACCGTTCCGATCAACGGCCGCTCCCTCGAACAATCGCCCGCCGCAAACAGCCCGCCGACGTTCTTCGATCTGACCACAACGTGGGACATCGCCGAGCGAGGCACCGATAAGTCGTGGCGGGAGAGCGAACGGTGGGTGGCGGTGCGCGAGGGGCGCTACAAACTGCTGCATGTTCAAGATACCGAATTCTGGCAGCTCTATGATGTCGTGAGCGATCCGCAAGAGCGCCATCCCCTGGGAGCTGAATACGAGAAGCAAGGATCTGAACTTGTCCAGCGGCTGGACAGTTGGGAGAAGGCGATGAACGACCTCTCGACGCTCTGGCAAGCCGGTCCGCGCGCTCAGCTCAGCCCTGAGGAAGAGCGCCGGCTGCGCTCGCTGGGGTACATTCCGTAGCCCAGCTCGGGGCTCGCGCCGCCCCCCGACGCCTACTCCCGGTGACCGTCCGTCGTCGGTTTGACCCTCCCGGGCGCGCCCATATAATGCGTTTGCGTGTTCGCTGCCGGGTGGTTCCAGAAACGTAGCGTGGTCGGGGGCTGCTGTCGGCGGCTCGATCTCGTCCTGATGGCGTGATCTTCACTATGTCCGGAGGGCGACGAGCGTGTCGCCGGCCTTACTGTCATGAACGATTCCAGCGTATCAGCCCCTGCACGGGTCCAGTCCACCGATTCGCCGGTGATGGGCGGTCTCCTGCTCCGTTCTCTGGGTTCGCTTTACTTTGCCGCGGTGCTGCTCATGCTTTGGCTGGTGGGCATGGCCTGCGCCACCGTGTATGAGTCGACTCATTCCGCATCCCGTGCGCTGGCGGAGTTCTATACGACCCCGTGGTTCAAGGGGCTGTTGGTATTGCTGGCGATGAATGTGGCGGCGTCGATGGTGGCTCGCTATCCCTTCTCCAAGCGCCAGCTCGGCTTCGTTATCACCCACGGCGGGATTCTGGTGACGCTGGGCGGAGCGCTGATTACGGACCGACTCGCCGTCAACGGCAACGTACAGTTCTTCGAACGCGATATGGTTGACGAGTTCAGCACCCCCGGCGATGTGCTGACCCTGTCTCCAGCGGGTGAGCCCGCGCGGTTCGCGACGGTCGATCTCGATGCCCGGGGGTTTGGGGGTTTCGCCGAGTTCGATGAGCCCGCAGCCCCTCCCCTCGAGCTGGACGATCTTCGCGCTGAAATCGTGCGCTATCTGCCCGACAGCCGGCGGGTGCGCCGGGTGCAAGACGATGGCCATCAGCCGCAAACCGCAGTGGAGATCTCACTTTCCGCAGCGGACGGGCAGGGCGCCGCCTGGCTCTTCGCCGATCAGCCCCGGAAGGTGGGGGGCGTCAACGCGGTGCTGCGGACCGCCGCTGATCCCCAGAAACTCGACGCCCTGTTGTCCCCGCAGACTACGGATCCCGAAGCCGAGCCCGGAAGTGTACGGATCGAACTGGA
Source organism: bacterium (assembly GCA_024231775.1). Taxonomy (GTDB): domain Bacteria; phylum Planctomycetota; class Phycisphaerae; order UBA1845; family UBA1845; genus JAAEQG01. The sequence goes on along the minus strand of JAAEQG010000969.1, from coordinate 76 downwards.
AGGTCATCCGTACGAGATACCCCTGCCGGAATGCCTGGATCATCCAGTACCGCTCGGCGACACCCAGACCAGCGTT
>JAAEQG010000968.1 GCA_024231775.1 bacterium | reverse complement strand
CCAGGCGCCAGGATTCGCGTAGACGCCAATCCACGTCGTGTTGGGCAGTAGCGAAGAACCGTTCTCCTGGATTTCGAGTACGCGCATGGCACCGAAGCCGTCGTCCACCACGGTGAAGGTGAAGTTCGACGAGTAGTCGGTAGCGCCGTAGGTGCCTCCGCTCTCCAGGGTGCGAATCTGTATCGCTCCTCCGGGGTCGGTGATCTCGCTGTCGAAGGTCAGCCGGATGAAGTTGTTGGCGTTGCGCCACAGGGTATCGTCATGGGCTGGGGCGCTGTCGACCAACACTGCGTTGTCGCACTCGGGAAGCACCGGGGGTTCGGCGGGAGGTCCTGTCCAGGTATCGCGTAAAAGGACCCAATCATCGCAGTCCACGTCACTGTCGTCGTCCAGGTCGGCGCTGCTGAAATCTGCCAGGTCGCAGCCGGCTGGCGGGTCGAAAACACCCGTCCCGGCCATGCACCCGGCGAACATCGCGTAGTCATCCAGATCCACGTCGCCGTCGCCGTCGAAGTCTCCTGGAACCGCGCCCAAGTACACCGCCGAGATCGGTAACGCCAGATCACTGCCGATGATCCGATCAGCCGAGACGCTGGTGACCCCGACAAGCGAGGTCGACCACGAGGCGCCCGCTGGGATCGAGGCCAGGGTTGCGGTGGTGAACATCTCGTCGACGATGGTGTACAAGTCCGCGTTCTCTCCAAACTCGGGGGCACTGAAGCCCAGCACATACAGTGTGCCATCGGAGGCTTCGTGCAGTGACACGATCGATGATACGTATTCGTCACACGCGATCTGGCTGTCGCAGATGCTCGGCGTGGGCTGATCTACCTCCACGGCACCGGTGAACGTCAAGCCGGTGGCAGTCGTTCTGGCGTGGGTGATGTTGAAGCGGTATACCCGTGTCATCAGGCTGTTCGACGCGTTGATCGATGAGGCGAGGTATAGAACGTCCGCCGAGAGGGCGGAGACCAGCAACGCTCCGGGGCCTGCGGGGACGGGGAACTCCTCTCCGGCAAACAGTTCGTTCAGCTTGATCCGGGCAGTCTCATAGGCTTGGTCGGGATTGCCCGTACCGGGGTTGTACAGCAGCAGCCAGTCGTTGTCGTTGTACTGCGTGGCGCTGGCTACGAACACGTTGCCGTCCGCATCCACGGCCAACTCGCGCATGCCGGTCAGATCGCACAGTGGTTTGACGCTCCCGCCGCGTACCGTCACCGTGGTGTTCACGCAGGGGTCTGGATCCTCCGCCGGATTCAAGCCGAGCACCTTGTCCACCACAAAGTCTCCGGCCCCCAGCAACTCAAGCCTGGCTGCGGCACGATATGGGGAGGTCTCGTCGGAGGCGGGCGTGACCACGACCGGGAGAACGTAGACATACTCCGGGCCTGTTGAGCCCATATCGGCGAGGCTGAACGCAGCGTCCGCCAAAGGGACATCGCCTTCCTCGACAACCCCCACCGCGACCTTATCGACTCCGTAGGGCTTGTTGATCGCGGGGATGACGATCGGTGCTCCCGTGTCCTGACGTATCAGACCGTGGACGCCGTGGACCACGTACACCGTTCCTGCGGGGTCTTGCACCAGGCGAGCTGCGCCGCGCGTGCAATCGCTGCCCGGGCACTCCAGAGGTTCACCAACGCCGCTGCAGATCCCGTTGGTGTCCGCGTGATACAACTGGTCTCCCATCCCCGTGCCGCTCGGCTTGCCCGCGATCAGGAGCTGATCGCCGACGCTGCGCATCCTCGAACCGCCGGCCTTGGCCGCAGCACCGTCTCCTCGTAAGCCCTCCGGAGCGGGACACAGGTTCAGCTCGGTGTCGAACACCACATCCAAGGCCAGCACATCACTCATGTCCACGTAGCCGTCGCCGGTGATGTCCAGGCACAACTTGTCCTCGGGGAGCGCCTGGCCGCCCTCCGCCAGTAGGATCAGGTAGTCCTGGTCGTCCACGCCAGCAATCCAGTCGAAGTCCGCACAGGTATCCTGGCACTCCACCCAGGGGTCGAAATTGTCGATCCAAACTCGCGAGTAAGTGCCCGCCAGCTCAAGTTCCACGTAGGTTCCCCGAGTGAAGTTCAGCGTGTATTGACCCGGAACCACGCGCGGGAACGCGCCGACGAAGGTAGCCATCCGCTCACTGCCCGTGCCACCGGGCAAGTTCGAGGGCGGCGGGGCTATCTCCGCCACCTTGAAGATGCGGTCGCCAACTCCTGGTTCATCGCTCAAGTAGACGTTGAGTTGAGTGCCAGCATCAGCCTCTCGGAAGAGATAGTCGAACTGGATCACGATGTCCTCATCACCCGCTCGGGCAAACCCGCCCTTGGCCGCAACGGATGAGGCCGACGTGCAACCTGGGGCGGCGGTACGCATTTCCATCAGACCACCGCCGGTCCAATCGGGGAGAGTCTGCTGGACAGCAGCCTCGTAGAGGAGCGTTACGGCACCACCAGTGCAGGACTTGTCGCCAATGTCACCTTCGGCGTCGGCCGGCACGGGTTTGCTCGGCGGGGCGGCCTTGGATGAATCAGTTACTCGACGACTGATGCGGGCCTCGTATTCGATCGCCGCCTCGTCCGTCACCGTGTCAGGATCATCGTCGAGACGGATCACCACGACCGAGAAGCCCAGCAGCGGAACGTCAACGATCCTGCTGCCGTTGGCTAAGGGGGCCGAGGGATCCTGTGGATCGCGGACCAGCTCCACCCCGTTGGAGTCCACCAGCGACTGGTAGTACATCCGTTGCAGGCCGGTGTTGAGCGTTGCGCCAGGATGTAGAATCACCTTCTTGGCATAGAGTACGTCAGGGTGGGGAGACGTGTCTGCGTTGAACTCGAACCCCTTGCGGTTAGTCAAGACGACTGACGCATCCGCCATGACCTCCAGTTCTTGCAGAGTCCAGGCGTCGTCGTAGCCCGGGCTGGACCCCAACAGAAGAAACGCGCCCGACACGCAGCCGTTGCTGTCGATGCAGTCGAAATCCTCGGTTCGCAGCTCGAGCGGAGTAGCCTGGCCGCCGCCGAGGCCTTGCCGGATGCGGACGTAGAACTTGTTGTCCTCGAATTCCGGGCGATTGCCCGCGTAGGGGTCAGGATCGAAGCTCAGGTAGCGATCGCCTTCCGATTCGATTCGGTTGCACGTGACTGTCGCGTTGGCGTCGATCTTGAGGAACCCGCCATAGCCGCGACTCGTCTCGGGCAGGACGATGCTGCTGTTGGATATCTCCGTCACGTTTTCGAAATCGCAGTCATCAATGTAGAGCCTGGTATTGCGGATGGTCGATTCGTCATAGAACGCCAGCGTCCCCTTGATGACAATCGAGCCGGCATCATCAAGCACGTCGCCGCATTCTGCACGCAAGGCGGGGACGCCCATGTCCACAGTAGCGCGGCCACGGACCTCCAACGTCTGGCCCGGATGAATGTCAACTCTCCCCTGTCCGCTGATGTTGGAGTAGAGCACGGTCGGTTCGGCACCTGGCGAATTACTGGAGATGGTCACGAGGCTGAACTCGCCGATCTCGATCGTCGTCTCCGGATCCTGCAGATTGTCGGGGGCGATCGACGCGGAGCGCAGATCCAGATGGCTGTTCTCAAGCGTGATATCGTCGTCCAGGTGAACCCAGGCACGTTCTATCACACCGTTACCGCACCAGCCGTCGGTCGAGTCGCCCAGGGTAATCCCACCCAAGGCCATATAGCCTTCCGCCAGCCGGAAGACGTGGTCGTCGAGATTACAGTTATTGCGGCTATGGATCGTGCAGTCTCTGAAGAAAAGGGAGTAGGACGACATGTCGAAACCACCGCCGTACTTGATCGAATCGGAGGCAATATCGAACCCGACCACGGCCGAGCCAGTGCCCCGTATCGAACTCAGCACAATGGGAACCGTAGCCGGATTCGATTCACAGGACAGGCTGGCGCCGTCCGGAGCGTGCAGCACCACTCGGCGACCGTGGAAGTCGAGCGGGGTGTTGCCGGTGCCAGCGTAGATTCCATCGGCGACCAACACGGTGTCGCCGTCCTGGGCCACGTCCAGAGCCTGCTGAATGGTAAGGAACGGGTTCCCCACTGTTCCGTCGGCCGGCTCACTGCCGGTCACATTGACATGGATAGGGTGTGCGATCGGGTTCGAGCTGAAGTCCTCGTATTCGTCATCGTTGGATAGGCCATCTGTGTCTGCATCGGCGCTCGTGTCTGCCGCAACGGGATCGCCAAAGTACTTACTCTCCCACCAATCCGGCAGACCGTCGCTATCGCTATCCACGAACTCGTCCGCACCGATGTCCACGATGGGAGGCGTGCCCTGGCCGGTATCGGGCACGTCCGGATCGTCCATGAATCGCGAGTCGCCGTCGATGTCAAACGGCATTGGTTCGGTCACATTACCATCGTTATCCAAGTCATCTGTATCCGCTGGCAGATGTGAATTGTCCCCCGCATCCACGCACATAGCACTGCTCGATGTCAAATGAGCGGTCTGCGTGAGCATCGGATACAGCGCGCTGCTGGACCAATAATCCCAATCAGGCTGAATCGCGCACGACGATGTGATCAGCGAACCGCCGTCAATCTGCGTTGGGTAATTCCACCACATGATGCAGTTGTTCAGCGTTACTTCACCGGAACTGTACATCCCACCGCCCCGTTCGACGGCCGAGTTCCCGCTGAATGTGCAGTTCGTCAACGTCGCGTCCCCAACATTGAACATCCCACCGCCGTTGTCCCAGGCTGTGTTTTCATTGAACGTGCAATTAGTCAGCACGGTGCTGCTGCTGGAGGAATAGTTGCACATCCCGCCGCCATCGTCGTCGGCTGAGTTACCGGTGAACGTGCAATTCGTCATGCTGCTGGAGGAATAGTTGTACATCCCACCGCCGTTCCAGTCGGCTGAGTTACCGGTGAAGGTGCAATTATTCAGCGTCGGGCTGCTGTCGGAATAGTTGAGCATCCCACCGCCGTTCCAGTCGGCCGAGTTTCCGCTGAAGGTGCAATTATTCAGCGTCGGGCTGCTGTAGGAGATCATCCCCCCGCCGTTGTGGTTGGTCAAGTTGCCGGTGAATGTGCAATTGGTCAGCGTCGGACTGCTGTAGGGCCTGTTGCACATCCCGCCGCCTTCCTCCCAGGCTGAGTTTCCGTTGAAGGTGCAATTGGTTAGCGTCGGGCTGCTGTAACTGCTGTTGTACATCCCGCCGCCGACGTCGCCGGCTGAGTTTCCGCTGAAAGTGCAATTGGTCAGCGTCGGGCTACTGGAGGCGTTGTACATCCCTCCGCCGGCGACTGTGTCGTGGTGAAAGCCTTCATACGGTCCGTTGGCGTTGCCGGCGGTGATGGTGAAGCCGTCGAGGACGGCCGTTCCATCCGTCCATCCGCCAGTAACGACGTGAAAGCTATTCTCAGCATTGTTGGCGAAGTCCGGACCGTCGTCCCCGTCCAGGTCGCCACTGAGGATCGTTTCGTGAAGAACGACGTTGCGCAGGTCGGGGTCAGGCGCCCCGAAGCCAGCATACCCGCCATAGATCGCGACGCTAGGAATGATTTGGAAGCTAGTCCCCCGGTCACCACCGGGATCGGCTGGCGCATAGACGCCCGTAGCCACGCGGATTTCACCTCCGGCGCCCAGCACGACGTCCAGGGCGTCCTGAAGATCGGTAAAGGCGTTCGCCCAGCTTGTGCCATCGTTTGCCCCGGTGGCATCCACGTCGACAAAGACCAGTATGAGTTGACATTCATCCGGCACGCCATTGCCGTCCACGTCCTGGCTCGTGCCCTCATGAATGTCACACCCATCACTTAAACCGCTATCGTTGCAGTCGATCCCCGTGTTCGGCGATTCGTCTACACCCATATCCACGCGGCAGGATAGGATGCGAGGATCGCCGTCGATGTCCGTAGCAAGCCCATCCGGCACGGCATCGTTGTCGCCGATATCAATGCAGGGCGAGCCGGCATGCAAGTGGAGATCATCATCCATTGTCCCAACGATGCCGTCAGGTCCGTCAGGATCGACAAACAGCGGATCGACGCCGATGTTGCCAGTACCATTGAGGAGACCTGGCCAGCCTTGGACGCAGGTATAGTCGATATAAGGCGTTCCTCCAGTTATCTGCGCCGCCTGGCCAACTCCACTTTGGTCAGTGTTGCCCCAGAGAATGCAATTAGTCAGCGTCGGGCTGGTGTACCTGTTGTTGAACATCCCGCCGCCGTAGTGGTAGGCGGAGTTTCCGCTGAAGGTGCAATTGGTCAGCGTCGGGCTGCTGGAGGAGCTATACATCCCGCCGCCGTAGTGGTAGGCGGAGTTTCCGCTGAAGGTGCAATTGGTCAGCGTCGGGCTGCTGGAGGAGCTATACATCCCGCCGCCGTCGCCGT
>JAAEQG010000967.1 GCA_024231775.1 bacterium | reverse complement strand
TGGCGTCAACCCAGAAGACCCCACCGGAGTAGGCCGAGCGATGGCGATGGCAGTACTCGATTGCGGTCTGCGACTTGCCCACCCCGCCGAGCCCGACGATCGCCTGGGTCAGTGCGGCGGCTCCCACGTCCTCTAGTCTGGTTGCCAGCTCGGCCAGGATCTCCTCGCGTCCGGTGAAGTAGTCGCCGCGATTCGGCACGTTCCAGAAGGGCATCTTCTCAAGCGGACCGATGAAGCGCTCACGAAGGTCCGGGTGGTCGTCGCGCAGCAGGGCGACCAATTTGCTCTCCGCCCAGATGCCGGCAATCTCCAGCGGAAACGGTGCACTTTTTGCGGCGTCCTCAAGCGCCTGGTAGGTCTGGCGGGAGATGTTACAGGTGGCGATCAGGTGATAGACCGCTGGCGGCGGATCTGGCGGATCGTCGAGTACCTTTCGCAGTTCCGCCACCGCTGCCTTCGGCGTCACAGTCGCGGAGCGCTTGCGTTTGCACTGGGTGACCCACAATCGGCCGTCTGGTCCGTTGCTCAGGATGTCGACGCCACCGTCGCCACCCGCCGCCCCCCAATGGTCTACCTCGGTGTGGTCTTGCGCAGTCAGCAGGGCGGCACACAGCTCCTCGAAACGCGTCGGGTCAAGGCGTCCCAGGCGGAAGCGGGTCCAGTCATCGTGATGTTCCATGCTCCGGGTCTCAGAGCGGGAGCTATTCTGGTCCTTGGCAGAAATCCACTGCCTCCTCTGCTGAAGAGGCGCTGATAGCCTGCCGAAGCCAACGTTGAAGGGTTTCCTGGTCAGAACAGCCGGCCACTGCTTCCAGCCCCTCGGCGTTCATGCTGAGTCCCCGGGCCGAAAAAATCCCCCTGATCGCCGTGCGAAGAGCCTCTACCGCGCCTTCTTCTCTGCCTTTGGCCTC
>JAAEQG010000966.1 GCA_024231775.1 bacterium | reverse complement strand
GGTTGCGATACGGAACGTTCCTGGTCCGGGAGCGAGTTCCTTGGGTTTTTGGTCCCACCGTCGGGCAGCAGTCCCGCCTCTTCCGGGGTGCTTTTGATCAGCATGGACAGAGGAACCGGGACAATCAAAGTGACGACGCCGATAACGACGGCCGCCGTCCGCCAGCCGTACTCGACGATGAGCCAGGCGATGAGGGGAACGAAAGCGGCCCCGCCGATACCGTTGCCCACCACCAGAACGGAGATGGCCCGCGCCCGCTTGTTGATAAACCACTTGGCCACGGACGCGGAAGTGGCGTGAATGTAGCCCAAGTTGAATCCGAGGGAGAGCACCAGCCCGAAGATGAGGTACAAGCTCACAATACCGTTGACCTGGGACAGCAGTATAAATCCGAGCCCGGTGAGCGATACTCCCACCAGCAATACTCGGCGCGCGCCGAACCTGTCGATCGCCCAGCCGACGATGGGTCCCTCGATTCCTCCCTCCAAGCGGGACAGGGAAAACACGCCGGACATCATGGTTCGGGACCAGCCGAATTCCGCCACCATCGGATTGAAGAAGGTGCTGAAT
>JAAEQG010000965.1 GCA_024231775.1 bacterium | reverse complement strand
GCGGGTACCGCTGACGCTAGCTTCAGCAAACGCCGGTGCATCGCCTTGGCTCGAACGCATCGCCGGGGGCACCGAGTAGATCTCCACCCCCGCGGCGTTGCTGTTGGATACCAGAAGCCGGCCGGTGGCATCAAACCCCACCGCGCATGGCGTGCGCAAATCGCCGACGGCGAAACCGTAGTTCAGGACCTTCTCCAACTCCGTGCCGGTGGAATTGAATACCCGCAACGTGCCCATCGAAGCGTCCGCCACGAAGATCCGCCCGGTGGCGTCCACCGCCAACCCCGCGGTACGCGGCAACCAGCCCTCGATGCCCCCGCCGACGGTGTACTTGATCCGGTAGCCGAACTTGAACTGGAAGATCCCCGTGGGACTGAACACCTGGACCCGGTAGTTGTCCTGGTCCGCCACCAGGATCCGGTTGTTGACCGAGTCCACCGCCAGGGCGCTGGGGTATTTGAACTCTCCAGGACCGGATCCACGGGTGCCCAGCAGCAGGCCCAGCGATTCGTCACTTTCGAATCCGTAGATCCGGTCTCCTCCGCTGTCCACCACGTAGATTCGCCCGCTCACCTCATCGGCGACCAGTTCGGTGGGGCCGACGAAGTTGACCATGGGGATGCCTTCGCCCAGGAAGCGGAGGAAAGTGAACGCGCTGTCATAGACCCCCACCTGACCGTCGTCGCGGCGGGAGACATAGATGGTCCCGTTGGTAGACACCGCCACCCCCAGCGGACCAGCGGGTTCGCTCCAGGTCCCGAGGTAGGTCCCGTCGAGCTCGAAGCGGACGATCGCGTCGTTCCGCGGATCGGTCACCAGAATCTCCGAGTCGGTGACCGCCAGTCGAGCCGGACTGTCCAAGGGACCGGTAAGCGACAGCTCATGG
>JAAEQG010000964.1 GCA_024231775.1 bacterium | reverse complement strand
CTCGTGCTTCTCCGCGTCGATCTTGACGGCGACCACCTTCTTGGAGAGGAAGTCGACGACCTTGGCGTCCTTGAACGTGGTCGCGTCCAGCATCTTGCAGGGCATGCACCAGGTGGCATAGAAATCGACGAAGACCAACTTCTTCTCGGAAGCTGCCCTTTTGAGCGCCTGGTCGAACGACAAGGACGCAAAGGGGCCTTCACCTCGCGCCGTCGGGGAGGACAGCAGAACGCTCAATAGCACGGCGGAACTCAGCAAACGGTTCATGATCGTGTTTCCATTTCGTAATCCGCGGGAACTCGCGCCATCCGCACAACCCGTCGGTGTCCGGGACCGAAGCCTCGAACGACCGGGATTATAGTCTAGGGGACCCGCTCAGCCCACTTCGATGTTTGGCGCTCAGGAGTATATCGCGCGCACACCGGCACGAGTCGCGGACACCGGAAGCAGATTACAACTTCCGACGAACGGAGCTGGTTCTCCACCAGACTTCACTTTCCGGGATTCGCGGTGCTCGGATTAGGTCCGGTAACTGCGCGGGGTTGGCCGTGCCCCGCCGGGGCAGAGTTGCGCTGCATCCCTCCGGACTCGGAACGGCTAACCAGATCCGCGGTGCGCTGGGGATCATGCCGGGCGACGAAATCGCCCACCAGAAGGGTCTTCCGGTTGCCAGTCCAACCCAGCAGCACGCTGAACCGCTGCTGCTTCACCAAGGCTCGTATGCGTCCTCGGAGCTGCGCGTCCTCCTGCCAGATCGCGACGATGCCGCTGAGCGACGCGAAGCGGGTGTGCTTTGGACCCTGCCGGAAGCGACCGCGGAGGCTGTTGCGGTTCAGCCGGTAGTCGCGCGATCGATCGGCGGGCAGCCCCTCCAGGACGATTGATGCCACCAGGATCTTCCTGCCGTACTCGCCGCGGAGCGAGGTGCTCTCATGTTCCATGGCGATGACGACCCGGTCGCCATCGATTGCGTACCAGCATTGCGCGGTGGGCAGCTCGACTACGAGGGGCTCGTTGCGCGCGAGGCGGGCTTGGTTGGTAGGGACCAGCGTCAGCCGTGCTGATCCCCCGCACCCGGCGCACGTGAGACCTATGGAGAACAGAAGAAGCGCACCGATACGTCGCCCACTCAGGGAAGGAGATGCAAGACCTGTGGCGACCCCGGTCATGACGCTCACGGCAGTGCAAACTGCTTGCACAAGTCCAGAACCTCGCCCCTGACCTGTCCGATGGCTTTGTCGTCTCCCTGGGAGCGGAGCACCCGGTCTATCCAGGCAGCCACCTGCTTCATTTCGGCCTCCTTGAAACCTCGCGTGGTGACCGCGGGGCTGCCCAGGCGCAACCCACTGGTATGCACCGGCTTGCGCTCGTCCCAGGGGATCATGTTCTTGTTGGTGATGATGTTGGCCTTCTCCAGCCAAGCTTCGGCATCACTCCCGGGAACGTCGGGATAGGCAGGGCGCAGGTCGAGCAGCATCAGGTGGGTGTCCGTGCCTCCAGAGACCAGCCGGTTGCCGGCAGAGATCAAACCTTCCGCGAGAGCCTGAGCGTTCTTGAGGATCTGCTCCTGATAGGCTTTGAAGTCGGGCTTGAGGGCTTCGCCGAGGGCCACCGCCTTGCCGGCGATGACGTGCATGAGCGGTCCCCCCTGGGTGCCGGGGAAGATGCGCGAGTCGATCTTCTTGGCCCATTCCTCCTTGCCCATGATCATCCCCCCCCGAGGCCCGCGGAGCGTTTTGTGCGTCGTGGTGGTGACGAACTGGGCACTGGGGACGGGGCTGGGGTGCAGGCCGACCGCGACCAGCCCGGCAATATGGGCAATGTCGGCCATATGCGGGCAGCCGACCTCTTGGGCGATCTCGCTGAGTTTGTCGAAGTCGATCGTCCGCGGGTACGCGGAGGCGCCGGAGAGCAGGATCTTGGGCTTGTGCTCCAGGGCCATACGACGGATTTCCGCGTAATCAAACTGCTCGGTCTCGCGATTCACCCCGTAAGGGATGATGTTGTAGAGCAGACCGCTGACATTGACCTTCAGGCCGTGCGAGAGGTGTCCGCCGTGGGCCAGGTCCAGGGAGAGGACGGTGTCGCCCGGTTTCAGCACCGCCAGGTAGACGGCGGTGTTGGCTTGGCTGCCGGAGTGCGGCTGAACGTTGACGTGGTCGCATCCGAACAGCTTCTTGGCCCGATCCCGGGCTACGTCCTCGACGCCGTCCATATTCACGCAACCGCCGTAATAGCGTCGGCCGGGGTAGCCCTCAGCGTATTTATTTGTGAAAACCGAACCTACCGCCTCCCGCACGGAGGGCGAGACGTGGTTCTCCGAGGCGATCAGCTCGATGGTGTTCCGCTGACGCTCTTCTTCCGCCTGCATGATCGGCCAGAGCTCGGGGTCGGTCTGGGCGATATGCGATGACTCGGTTGCGGGCATGGTCGCCTCCCAAGGCAGGTAAACAAGTGTGTTTTCTCGGCTGCACAGGCTATCGCCCCGTACCTCGAAAATCAAACGACGCCTTCATCCCCACCCCCGTTCATCGCGGGTGCATCCCGTTTAGGGTGGCATGGGCAAACTTGTTTGCCCGTGTTGGACGATTCCACGGGCAAGCTGCTGCTTGCCCATGCCACCCTCGCCAGCTTCTGCCACCTTGTTCGGGATGCACCCGTCCACCGCAAACCCGCGAAAGAGTGAATTGTGGCCCCCTCCAGGCGAGCTATAATGCCTGCACCACGCCGCCTCAGGCACCAGGAGGTCAAAGGGGCGGCATACAGATCCACGAGATCCAGGAGGGTTACGATGGCCGAAACCAAAAACGATTACTCCACTGTCATCGGTCCGGATGCCGTGTTCAAAGGTGAGCTCTCGTTCGAGAAGGGCGTGCGCTTGCTGGGCAAGTTCGAGGGCGAGATCAACGCGGGAGGACAACTGCTCATCGCCGACGGGGCTACCCTGGCAGGTGATGTCAAAGCCGACCACATTCGGGTTGACGGCCAAGTGAAGGGCAACCTCGACGCCAAGCAGAAGGTCGAACTCACTTCATCGGCGCGCGTCGAGGGTGATCTGCACACCTCTCGGCTGGAGGTCGCCGAAGGCGCCGTCCTGGTCGGGAGATGCATGGTCGGGGTGAACAACCAAGGACAGCCGGCGGAGCCCGCGTCCAGGCCCGCATCCGAAGCCAAGCCGCCCCAAGCCACCAGCCGACCCGAGCACGACAAGACCAAGGGCGGGACACCGGCGGTCGCCAGGAAGTAGCCCAGTCCCGCAGCGCATTGCCCGCAGGCTACGAGGACGCCAGGCTCGCTGTGCTGGTGACAGGATCATGGCACCATTCTCCAAGAAGCGCCCCCGCGCCATTCGGGAGGCGGTTTGCACTCACTGCGCCAAGGCGTGCGAAGTGGGCGGACGGGCGATGTCCGTGGTCTGTCCGCACTGCAACCACCGTCTGATCCTCGAGGATTTTCGCATCACCGCATACTACGGCGTGCGCGAGTTCGCTACCTGTGGCGACATCCTGGTGGAGAAGAACGGGCACGTGGCGGCGCGGATCACCGTTGGCGAGCTTGTCGTCAACGGCGAAGTGCAGGGTAACGTGATCGCCCGTGGGAGGGTCGCCGTTCACCGAACCGGCTCACTTCGCGGGGACATCGAAGCCCCGCGCCTGCGCGTCGAGTCCGGCGCCAGGCTCGATGGCTTCGTCCGCATCGGCGCGCCGCCTGGCGATGATAGTTAGATTCTCTTATCAACAGACCTGCCGGGCACGGGTGCCCAATGCTTCAGCGGTGGGCGGAGCATCCGCGGGCCCAAGCACCCCTACGCTTGGCGGGCGTGGCGCTGACTCAGCAAGCCAGGGCGCGCGCCTCAGTCGAGCGTGCGCCGGGTGCCATGGGCAAACTTGTTTGCCCGTGCGTCATCGGCGCGCTGCACGGGTAAGCAGAGCTTACCCATGCCACCCACCGAACCGAGTGGATCACGAGATTGAAACGTAATGCGTATGAATCGACAAGCTCTTCAGCGGCGGGAGAATCGCTCGCGGGTCTATGCATCCCCACGCTTGGCGGGGGTGGTTCTGATTCCGCAAACCCTGGGAGACGCATCTCAGTTGAACGTGCGCAGCACCGCTCTGACCGGGCTGGCGTCGAAACCGACCAGGCGTAGCGGCAGGGCGATAAGCTCGTAGCGTCCCTCGGGAACCTCGTCGAGTTGCAGACCCTCGAGGCTGGCCATGCTGTTGTGCAGAAGCCGGTGGTGCGCCGGAAGTTCCGTGGCGGTGTAGACGTCGATACTGGGTGTGTCGATGCCAATCAGACGCACGCCACGCTCGTGCAGCCAATCGACCGTCTCGGGGGCCAGCCCGGCGAAGTCCTCGTTGAAGCGCGTCGGGTCAGGGTAGGTTCCGGTCGCGAAGAGTACCCGCGACGCGTCGATCGGCGTGGGGACCAGTTCCGGCGTGATGCAACTGCCGTGGCCCACTTTGACACGGATCACCTGACACGGGCCGAGGTAGAGTTCGAGACTCTGCTGGTCGATGGTCGGCGCATCTCGACCGACATGGCTGGGGGCGTCGGCGTGGGCTCCGAGGTGCGCGGTCGCCCGCAGAGCGGACGATGTCACCGCATCTCCCGCAGCCATATCCGCGAGCACCTCCCGCGTCGGCGGTACGTCTCCGGGCCAAACTTGCAGTGCTGCGTCAATCGGCGGGCTGATGTCGTAGAGCATAAGTGCAGCCCCCTGACGAGAGGTTGTTCCCCTCACCCTGCCCTCTCCTCTTGGAGGAGAGGGGCAACGGAAACGCCCTACTCATCGTGGGCCCGGTGGACGTGCTCGGGGCCGCCGGCGGCCTGGTCCTTTTTGGCTTTGACTTCCGGGCGCAGGTCGATCCCCAGTTCGCGGAGCTGGCCTTCGGAGACTTCGCTGGGGGCGTCGGTCAGCGGGCAAACCGCGCGCTGCGTCTTGGGGAACGCGACGACGTCGCGAAGACTCTGGGCCTTGGCCAGAATCATTACCCAGCGGTCCAGGCCGAAGGCGATCCCGCCGTGCGGCGGGGCACCATAGGCCAGGGCCTCCATGAGAAACTGAAACTTGGCCCGGGCCTCCTCGTCGGGAATGCCCAGGAGTCTGAAGACCTGCGCCTGCACGTCGGGCTGATGGATACGGATACTCCCCCCCGCCATCTCGGTTCCGTTGAGCACCAGGTCGTAGGCTTTGGCCCGCACGCGACCGGGGTCGCTGTCGAGCATGTCCACGTCCTCATCGCGCGGGGCGGTGAAGGGGTGGTGGGTGCTGAACCAGCGTTTCTCCTCCTCGTCCCACTCGAACATGGGGAAGTCGACCACCCAGAGCAGGTGCCACTCGTCGTCGGGGATCAACTCCAGGATCTCTCCCAGCCGCGTGCGCACGTAGTGCAGGTGCTTACACGCATCGCCATAGCTGCCCACGGCGAAGAAGATCGTGTCACCCGGCTCTGCGCCGCTCACCTCGCACACCGCCCGACAGAACGGCTGAAGATGCTTGGCGACTCCGGTGGAGAACTCCGGTCCGTCCTGGCCGGCGATGACTTTGGTCAGCGGCAGGCCTCCCGCCCCGATCCCGCGCAACTCGCTGGTGAGCCCGTCAGTTATCTTGCGGGTGAGCTTGTCCGCCCCTTTGGCGACAATGCACTTGACCACCCCGCCGGAATCGATCGGACCGCGGAACACGGCGAACTCGATGTTCCGCAGAATGTCGGTGACGTCCTGCAACTCCAGGCCGAAGCGGGTGTCCGGGCGATCGATACCGTATCGATCCATGGCCTCCTGGTAGCTTATCCGCGGGGCGGGCAGGGGTATATCCACGCCGATGCCCTGCTTGAAGATCTCCCGACAGCAACCCTCGACCGCAGCCATGACCTCGTCTGCCTGCACGAAGGCCATCTCCAGGTCCACCTGGGTGAACTCCGGTTGGCGGTCGGCCCGCAGGTCCTCATCGCGGAAGCAGCGCACGATCTGAGCGTAGCGGTCAAAGCCGGACATCATGAACAACTGCTTGAAAATCTGCGGCGACTGCGGCAGGGCGTAGAAGTGTCCCTGTTGCACGCGCGACGGAACCAGGTAATCGCGGGCGCCTTCCGGCGTCGACTTCGTCAGGTAGGGGGTCTCGATTTCCACGAAACCGTTGGCATCGAAGTACTTCCGCACTGCACTGGCTATGCGATGCCGCAAGCGAAAGATGGACTGGTTCTGCGGCCGCCGCAGGTCGAGCATCCGGTTCTTGAGACGCAGATCCTCGCTGGCGTCGCACTGATCGGTGATCTCGAAGGGGACCGGCTTGGACCTGTTGAGCAGATCCAGCTCGCGGATTTCCACCTCAATCTCTCCGGTGGGGAGCTTCGGGTTGATGTTCGCCCCGCGCTGGGCAACATGCCCCAGCACCGCGATCACGTATTCATTCCGCAACGCACGGGCGGTCTCGTGGGCTTGGGGATCGGTCTCCGGGTTGAACTTGAGCTGGGTCACGCCGGTGTAGTCGCGCAGGTCCACGAATACCATCCCGCCGTGATCGCGGTAGTTCTGTACCCAACCGACCAGGGTGACCTCTTGCCCCGCATCGGTGATACGAAGTTCGCCGTTCTTGTGTGTCCGCTTGTGGTAGGCGACAGCCACGATTCTATCTCCAGCAGTGTAGGGTTCTCTCACAGACTGCCTGGGCGGTGGCCCCGCGCACTCTCCAACCGGCGGTATCCACATCTCCGACTGTACCCCAGGCAGTACTGGCGTTGTAGTGGGTCTGGGGCGAAAACGCAATGTCCGCGAGCCCCGGTCCCCTCTCGGCCCCATCGGTGCTCCCGTTCCACCGGAGCGGTATTGCTGTAGTGCCGGACCAGCGGTTGATCGCTTGCAGAATCCCGAGGCGCGGGCTACTTTGGGGGCCTGCGAGAAAGGTGGTGGGCGATGGGGCGGTACTACATCCTTTGCGATGGCAAGGTAACTGAAGAACCGGATCATGAGAAGTGGGAGAGGTGGCATCGGAGTACCTACCCTAAGGTCCGAGAAGTCGCTTCGACCACGGCGAGCGGTGGCACTGTCCGCACTGTATTTCTGGCGATAAACATGTCCCTGGCCAAGGACGAGGACCCTCTTCTGTTCGAGACCCGGGTGCAGGGCGGTTGGCTCGATGATCAGTGGCAGCGCTACTCGTCGCTCGAAGAAGCCCGCGCCGGACACGACTCCTGGGTGGCTCGGGTGAGTGAGGCGGAGAAGGACAAACCCCCTTCACCAGGTTGGCCTACCTGGTGATTCCACCGGAGGGGGAGGTTCGCCCAGGCTGCGTACCGCCGCATCTTCTTCGTCGGCAGGTAGCTGTGACCGGTGCGGGAGTCTATGGTGCGCGCAGTGAAGTGCCCCGTTGCACCCACCAGTTTCGCGGACCGGGATGCCAGTAGAACACTCCTCGAGGACCGAATCCCACCCCGCGCAAGTGCTTGTTGAATGCCCACAGGCTTGGGCTGACGCTGACGAAGGTGAACGGCTGATCTTCGTAGATTAGCCGATGGATCTGCTGGTAGCACTGTCGGCGTTCGTGGTAGTCGAAGCTGCGGCGGGCTCGGTCGAACAGGGCATCGACGCGCGAGTTGCGATAGCTGATGAAGTTAGCTCCGTCGCTAATCGCACGGCTATGCCACATGCCGCGGTCCTGGTCCGGGTCGGCGCTGGTTGTCCAGGCGCCGTAGTACGCCTGGAACTCATGTCGGCGTCGCAAATCCAGCAGAGTTGCGTACTCGATCAGGCGCAGCTTCATGTCCACCCCGATCGAGCGCAGAGCCTGCTGGTAGTAGGTAAGCGTCTGTCGGCCGGTAGAGGACTCCTGGGGACAGAGCAGCTCGAAGGCAAACGTGATTTCACCCTTGGTTCGCCATCCTGACTCGGGATCGATCTTCCACCCCGCCTGGTCCAGCAGGTCCCCGGCGTCTGCCAGGCTGTGGTGTTGGGCTTTGATTTGTGGGTTGAACATCCAGGCTCCGGGGGGGTAGATTCCGGTCGAGCGGGAGTAGGCTCCTTGGTATACGTTCTGGAGAATCTGCTCCGCGTCGAAGGCATGGGACATGGCTTGGCGTACGCGGGCATCGCCGAAGAACGGATTGCGCCCGTCCATGTTCCAGCCGATGTAGTTCGTGACCCACTGGTCACCACGGGCTGTCACCGCGACTTTCGCGAAACCCTCCGATGCGGTCTGGGCTGCGAATTGCGCCGGGGTCAGACGCATCTCGTCGAGTTCGCCCTTGCGCAGCGCCAACAGGGCAGCCTTGGGGTCGCGTACGATTCGGAACACGATTCGCTTGAAGTGTGCAGCGGACCCGGTGTAGTCCTCCCAGCGTTCCAGGACGATGTGCTCATCGTCGCGCCATTCGACGAAACGATACGGACCGTTGCCCACCGGATTCCGATTGGCTTGCACCGCCGGACCGCTCGCCAGGGTAGCGTCAGTCGTCTTGATCGAGTTGAAGACATGCCGGGCGATGATTGGGAATGCGATGCTCACGCGCGTCACCGGGGACGCTTCTCGAAAGGTGAACCGCACCTCATGATCGCTGACGGCGGTGCAGGAGGTGAGCAGTTCCAGTCCGGAGCGGTTCGCCCCCGCCGGGACCTGCGTGTCGGAAAGCTGCGCGTAGGAGAAGGCTACGTCGTGTGCGGTGAACGGCTTACCGTCGTGCCAAGTCAGGCCGGTCTTGAGCACCAGAGTCGCGGAGAGATGGTCGTCCGATTCCTGATAGCTCTCCGCCACCGCGGAGTTGAGCTGCCAGCGCATCTGCGCGTCGAAGACGAACGGGGCATCGTAGAGCAACTCGAGCACCGCGTACTCGGGACCCGAAGCACGGAACAGTGGGTTGAGTGTACGCGGATTGCCCTCCAGGCGACGGACAAGCGTCTGGTGGTTATCCAGCCTCATCGGATCTTGCGGTGGCGGTTCGCTCAGGTGTGGCGGATTCGCTGCTGCAAGGGCGAGTCCGCACGTCCACGCAACGGTGGCTAGCGGCACTGCCCGGAACGCGGTTCGCTTGGACCTGCTCATCCGTAACCTCCCG
>JAAEQG010000963.1 GCA_024231775.1 bacterium | reverse complement strand
GGCTCGAAGGTGGATCTAAGCCGCATCGTGCTGGCCTACGAGCCGGTCTGGGCCATCGGAACCGGGCGGACCGCCACCCCCGAGCAGGCCCAGGCGGTCCACGCCTTCCTGCGGGCCAAAGTATCCGGAATCTGGGGCGGCGAGGCGGCCGCCAGCTTGCGGATCCTCTACGGGGGCAGCGTCAAGCCGGATAACGCGGCGAAACTGATGGCCTGTGCGGACGTGGATGGGGCTCTGGTGGGGGGGGCGTGCCTCCAGGCGGAAAGTTTCCTGAGTATCGTGGGCGCCGCGGCGGATTCAGTGTAGAATCCACCGCTTCGGCCCATGCCGCGCCTCGGGGGTGGCCCGTACGCGTTGGATAGCGGGGTTGGGGCTTAGATCGTTTCAAGGACTTTCGAAGATGACGGCGTTGCAGTGGATCATGCTGTTTCTGATATTGGCGAGTTGCATCCTGCTGATCCTGGTCGTGTTGGTTCAGCGGGGTCGCGGTGAGGGTCTGTCCGGCGCCTTCGGTGGCGGCGGTAGCAGCGCGTTCGGCGCCAAAACCGGTGACGTATTCACGCTGATCACCGTTGTGCTCGCCGCCGTATTCCTGCTGTTGAACATCGCCGGGAACTTCGTGTTTGCGCCGGCCGACGGCGGGACCGCCCGCACGGTGCAGGCTACACCCGTGTCGACCCCGACGCAGGACCCCGCAACGCCCGGAGACCCGGCACCCACAACGCCCGGAACCGCCGTACCAGTGACGGCGCCAGCCGACGGAACAGCCGTACCGGTGACGCCGGTGACCCCACCGGCACAAACACCCTCCGCGGCGGATCCGCCCGCGGACGCCGGCGAGGAAAGCGAGCAGCCCGCTCCAGCCGGCGATGAGACCCCGTAACCAATGATTGTGTCGATGACCGGGTACGGTGACGCGCAGACCAGCGCGGACGGCGTGTCCTATTCGCTTGAGATCCGCAGTCTGAACAACCGCTACTTCAAGACCGTCATCAAGCTGCCGGAGAACCTGCAGTTCTTCGAGCCGGAGGTGGAGAAGATCCTGCGGGCCGGTTTGAACCGCGGAAGCGTGACTTGCGTCCTGCGGCTGCGCAACGACACCGCCGCCGAATACCGGATCAATCCGGGCGCATTGCAGGACTACGTGAACCAGATTTGCGCGGTGGATCTTCCGGAGAATGTCCAGGCGACGGTGGACCTGGGCTCGGTGGCATCGATGCCCGGGGTCTGCCAAGCCCCCATCCTGGATGAGCAACGGCGAAGCCAATACTGGGAGACGGTTCGCGGGCTGGTGCAAGCGGCGCTGGAGAAGGTGGTGGAGATGCGCCAGGTCGAGGGCCGGGCGCTGTATAACGACCTGAGGGCCCATTGTGTGCAGGCCCGCGAGCACCTTGCGGAGATCGACCGGAGAAGTCCCACGGTGGTGCTGGCCTACCATGAGAAGCTCCAGACCCGCGTGCAGATGTTGCTGAATGAGGGTGAAGCCAAAATCGAGCTGGACAAGGACGCCCTGGCCCGCGAGGTGGCGATCTACGCGGAGCGCTGCGACGTGAGCGAAGAGATCGCTCGTCTGGAGTCTCACCTGGACCAGTTCACCAAGTTGTGCGATGCCGATACGCACGCCGGTCGTAAACTGGACTTCCTCGCCCAGGAAATGCTGCGCGAGACCAACACGGTGGGGAGCAAGAGCAATGACGCGGAGATCGCTCGCCGCGTCGTGGAGATCAAGGGCCTGATCGACCGCCTGAAGGAGCAGGTTCAGAATGTCGAGTAGCCCCACGGAGGCGCCATCGCTAGTGAAGACCGGTCGGGCCAAGCTAGTGGTCATCAGCGGCCCGTCGGGCACGGGCAAGACCTCGATCTGCAACGCGCTGCTCGAGCGCCTGCCCGACGCGGTCTGGAGTGTGTCCGCCACCACCCGCCCTCTGCGCGGCGGCGAAGCCTGCGACGAAAGCTACCGCTTCGTCTCGCCGGAGGAGTTTGAGCGGATGGAGGCTTCCGGAGCCTTCCTGGAGACCGCGGACTACGTCGGTCATCGGTACGGAACGCCGGAAGAGCCCGTCCGCCAGGCCCTGGCCCGCGGGCAGGACGTGATTATGGAGATCGAGGTTCAGGGCGGGGCCCAGGTCGCCCGCCGGGTCCCTGATTCGATCCGCATCTACGTCCTGCCGCCGACCATGGAGTCGCTACGGGCCCGGTTGGAGGGACGAGCCACCGAATCGCAGGAGCAGTTGCAGAAGCGGCTGGCGGTCGCGGACGGCGAGATGGGGTTCGCCCGCGACTCCGGGTGTTACCCGCACTTCGTCGTGAATGACGAATTGGAGGCCACGGTCGAGGAAATCCTCGCCCTCATCGAACAGGAGCGCGTACAGACATGATCGAAACCCTGAAGGACGATGCGATCATCGAGAAACTCGGCGGTCGGTTCAAGCTGACCGCCCTACTCCAGCGGCGTCTGGTCCAGCTCCTCCACGGGGGACGCCCCATGATCGACGACAAGAACCTCACTCTTATGGAGCTGGTGGTTCGCGAGGTCATGGAAGAGAAGATCAAGCCCAGGATTCCCACTGATGATCCCGACGACGACGAGCCCGCGGGCAGACTTGGCGGACTATAACGTCCTGCTCGCAGTCTGCGGAGCGATCGCCGCGTACAAGAGCTGTACGGTCGTCTCGCGCCTGGTGCAGCGCGGCGCCAACGTCACCGTGGCGATGACTCGGTCCGCCCGGAGATTCGTCGGGCCGATCACCTTCCAATCCCTGTCCGGGCGGCGGGTGCTCACCAGCCTGTGGCAGGCCGCCGAAGACTACGACGCCCAACATATCAGAGTCACCGAGCGGGCCGACCTGTGTATCGTCGCCCCCGCCACCGCCAACATCATCGCCAAAGCAGCCTGCGGAATCGCTGATGACCTGGTGAGCACGCTCCTGGCGAGCGTCGCCGCCCCGGTGCTGCTCGCTCCGGCGATGAACAGCCGAATGTGGGAAAACCCGCGCGTGCAAGCCAACCTCGCCCGCCTGATCGACGACGGGTATCACCGGGTCGGACCGGGCACCGGTTGGCTGGCCTGCCGAACGGTGGGCACCGGCCGAATGGCGGAACCCGAAGAGATCGTCGAAGCCGGGGTCAAACTCCTTCTCGCCCAACCTCCGCGGAGCGCCTCGCCGTGCGCGTCCTCATAACCGCAGGCCCCACCCGGGAACACCTTGACGACGTCAGGTTCATCTCCAACGCTTCGAGCGGGCGGTTCGGCTACGCCCTCGCCGCAGAAGCCGCTCGACGCGGGCATACGGTTGCCTTGCTCTCCGGTCCGGTCGCCCTGGCCCCGCCTGCGAACGTGGAGCTGATTCCGGTGCTGAGCGGCGGCGAGATGCTCCAAGCCTGCCAAGAACGGTTTCCCGCCTGTGACGCGGCGGTGATGTGCGCCGCCGTATGCGACTATCGCCCCGCGACCCGCGCCGCCGGCAAATCGCCCAAGATCGCCACGCCACACACGCTCACGCTCGAGCCGACCGAGGACATCTGCGCAACCCTAGGCCAAATGAAGCACCTACAGAGCAGCGACCGCAAGGGAGCGGTCCGACCGAGCAGCGATCGCAAGGGAACGGTCCTGCCGACCAGCGACCGCAAGGGAGCGGAAGACCGCGGCAATGTAACCGCCCCTCATGAAGGTGAAGAGAATCCGTGCGCCGAGCGAGGACGCATCCTGATCGGTTTCGCATTGGAGACGGACGACGCCCGCGCCCACACCCGCGCCGAAGCCAAGCTACGGCGAAAGAACTGTGACGCCATCGTACTCAACCATCCCGCCGCGATCGGTTCGGACCACACCACCATTGAAGTGCTGATCGCCGGACAAGGATGGTCCGCCCCGCGCTCAGCCCCCAAGCCCGCCCTCGCCGTCTACCTGATAGACACGCTCGAACAGCTCGTCGGCGCATAACCTGATATCAAGTCCGGTATGAACGCACCCATTCGTGTCTTGCCCGAACCACGGGTGCGCGGGTGCCCCATCGCTTCAGCGGTGGGGGGGCAAGATGCGGCTCGCCGACCGTGCCTAATCCCCACCGCCGTCATCCGCGTTCTCCGCACCGGGCCGGTACCGCTCAGCCGCCTCATCGAACAGCTTCCGCCGTCGGCGGCGGCGGGTGGCTTCGCGCAGCAGGTATTCGATCTGGGCGTTGAGACTGCGGAGTTCGTCCCCGGCCCAGCGGTTAAGCTCCTCCATCAACTCTTCAGGAAGGCGTAACAGAAACGGCTTACGCTTAGCCATGGCCCGCCCATCCCGGATCAGGTGTACAGAGTTCCGGCGTTGACCACCGGCTGGGCCGCCTTATCGCCGCACAGCACCACCAGCAAATTGCTGACCATCGCCGCCTTGCGTTCTTCGTCAAGCTCGACGGTCTGATGCTTCTCGAGCATATTCAAGGCCATCTCCACCATCCCCACCGCACCGTCGACGATGCGCGTGCGCGCAGCTACGATGGCCTCCGCCTGCTGGCGCTGCAACATCGCCCCCGCAATCTCCGGAGCGTACGCCAGATGACTAAGCCGGGCTTCGTCGATCACCACTCCCGCCTTCGCCACCCGTTCGAGCAGCTCGCGCTGGAGCGCCTCGGAGACTTCGTCCATACTGCCCCGCAAGGACAGTTCGTCCGCCTCGGTCGTATCGTAGGAATACGCACTGGCCAGATGGCGCAGCGCCGACTCGCTCTGCACCGACACGTACCCCTCGAAGTCATCCACGTCGAAGTACGCCTGCGCCGTATCGGTCACCCGCCAGACCACCACCGCGGCGATCTCGATCGGGTTGCCCCGGCTATCGTTGACCTTGATAGTCTCCCCGTTGAGGTTGCGAGCCCGTAGCGAAACCTTGTGCTTCGCCAGCAGCGGATTGGCCCAGTGAAACCCGCTGTGCTTCACCGTACCGGTGTACTTGCCGAACAGCACCAGCACCGCCGCCATGTTCGGCTGCAAGGTGAAGTAGCCGAACCAACAGAATAACCACCCCGCCGCCACCAGGCTCCCCGACACGATCATCACCACATTCTGCTGCAACGCGTAGTGATAGATGAAGTAGCCGAGAGGCACCCCGATCAAGATCAGCACCACCAAAACCAGCCAGCCGCTCACTGCCGTTCGTTCAGACTCATGAGTTTGCATGTGCGTACCTCCAATATTAGGGTTCTATCATAAATATATCATAATAATATCACCCAGTCAAGCCGGTTATAGGACCCTGACAGGTATCGACGAGCCCCGCTCGACAGCCCTCAAAGACCGTTCGGGGCGGCGTTTTCCGGACCGGAGGCTGAGCGTCTGGAGCGACGACCTCGACGTGCTCTGCTGATGCGCAGGTTCAGCGACTTTGGGCTTGTTGAGCCTGGCTAATCAACCGCTTCCGTTGCGGCGAAACGGAGGCGCGATCGGAAAAAGTGAAGTCCATGGAACCTGACGAGCGTCTGGAGACTTGTATGGGGTAGAGATCCTGGGGTGTCAGCCTCGTTAGCCCGGGCTGCTGGATGAATCAGACGATGGAGCTGCAAATCAGCACGATGGTGTCGTCTCCGCTTGACCTCGACGCCGAGCGCGAGCTGGTCGAGCGAGCCAAGCGGGACCGGGCGGCGTTTGCGCGACTCTATCGCCGGTACTATCCGGTCGTGGCGGGTTACGTGTATCGCCGGGTGGGCGATGCGCACCTCACCGAGGATCTGGTGGCGGAGGTTTTTCTGGCGGCGCTGCGTTATCTGCCCAAGTATCGGCAACGTGGCGTGCCCGTGCGGGCGTGGTTCTATCGGATCGCGACCAACACGGTCAACCGCTGGGCCCGTAAGCAGGGTCGCAACCTGCTGCGTCACTATGGTGACATCGAGACGGCTGATGTCGCCGAGGATCGCGCCGAGACCAACGGATGGGCGGAACGTACCCGGGGTGCCCTGCTGTTGCTCTCACCGAAGTACCAGACCGTTCTGGCGCTGCACTACCTGGAAGGGTTGAGCGTCGAGGAAGTGGCGACGGCGGTAGGCTGTCGTCCGGGAACGGTTAAGTCGCGCTTGTCGCGCGGCCGCGAGGCGCTACGCGAGAGACTCCTGCAACGGAGGTAATTGCTCATGCATCGCGAACAGGATCCAGTTGACCGTGCCCTCGGGGCGCTTCGCGCCGAGCGATGGGCAGAAGGTCCTTACAACCGCGAACTCGAGGAGAAGCTCATGACTGTATACCGACCCCATACCCCCGCACCGCGCCGCGCTTGGCGCCACGCGTTGTTTGCCCTCGCCGCAGTTCTGGCGATCGGCGGGGCCACCTTCGCCGCCACCGGTGGGGTGGAGAAGATCAAACAGTGGTTTGTCACTATTGAAATCGACGACCAGACCATCGAATTCGTCACCGAGGACGCGGTGAACACCTTCACCGTGGATACCGAGCATGGTCCGGCGGAGATTCAAGTGGAGATGTCCAGCTCGCCGGAGGATGGCGAGATGCAGACCATCCAGGTCCGCACCGAGTTGGGTGCGGGCGAGGAAGTCGAGAAGCTGGTAACGCGTAAATGCAAGATTAAGAACCTTAGTCTGCCGGCGAGCGACGCAGTCTATACGCTCGAAGACATCGGCGATGCAGCCGCGGCGGCGGAGTGGGAGAAGGACGACCTGCAGAACAGCGTCTACCTGATCCCCAACTCGGCTGACGAGGGAGACGGCTTCAAGGTGTTCCTGGCAACGACGGACGCCGAGGAGAACACGACGGTGAGCCTGCTGTGCAGCCCGCCGCTCGCGCTTCCGGCGGATGAAGACGCGGTGAACGTCTCGATGGAGCCGAACGGGATGCTGAAGATCGCCCTGGCGGACGATGAAGGCCGCGAGATGGTGATGAAGCTGGCGATCAGCACCGACACCGAACCCTGTGGCGCGAAGGAGCTGATGGACGAGCTCCCGCTGCAGGTGCAGGCTGGCGGCGGCGAAATCAAGATCACCCTCCACGCCGAGGAAGCCGACGAGGAGTAGCGGGAAGGTAGTAAGGGCTCTGAACGACAGACCCCCAACCGCCCGCGCCCACCTGGGTGCGGGCGGTTGACTTTAATGGGCAATGCGCTTCGTTGATCGCCTGAGGCCGTTCTGTTCAGGAGTGGTGCCCTGCCGGCAATGCCGCCCGTCCGTCCAAGAAGCGACAAATCCTCCGGGCAAGCCGATCGGTATTCTTCGGGGCGGTCTGACATTCCCAAACGGTCAGAACGGACCAGCCCAGTCGCCTGAGCTTGCGCTGGGTCTTCGCATCTCGATTCTTGTTCGACTCAAGCTTGTCCTTCCAGAAACCTGCTCTGGTTTTCGGGGTTGATCGGCCCTTGCGACAGTAGTGTCGGTGCCAGAAACATCCGTGAACAAGAACCACTTTTCGGCGAGAGGGAAAGACCAAATCGGGACACCCAGGGAGCTTGCGGACGTGAAGCCGATAGCGATAGCCGAGTCGGTGGATCAGGCTGCGCACAGCGTGTTCGGGTGTCGTATCCTTGCCCCGAATCGCCTGCATGATGGCGATGCGCTTATCATGGGAGAACACGTCGGTCATAGAGCTGTCTTGATCTTCTTCAAGGCAGAAGTGTGCTTGCCGTTGTGGACCTCGTCGTGGCACTTGCTGCAAGTGACTATGAGGTTGCTTTCGACGTTGGGTCCGCGGTTCTCGTGATGCTCAAGGTGGTGAAGCTCAAGAATGCGGGGATCCTCGGGATTCCAGCGCTCGTGATTCCAGGCACAGACACGACAGGCGTTGCTATCGCGCTCGTAGACGGCCTTCTGAACGGCTTCCGGTATCTTTCGGTCGTGGGTCTCCGCGATACGTTCTCTTGATTGCAGGACGTATTGGCCAGCCTTCAGGTCTGGACGACCGGTAAAACGTGTAGCAACTGAGTAGCCCTGCTCGGTGCGAAGCTCTCGGACGCGACGAGCGTATTCCTTCGCCTCCTTTGCGACGTACGCAAGCTCCTCCGTCGTCAGGACTTTCCCCGTATTCTCCATGAAGTACTGCAGGAGCCGTTTCTGGCTCCCTACGTCGCTTCTTCGGATTCGATTAGCTGCGTGCCATCTGCGTGCCGCGTCGAGGTCGGGCGCGGCATCGACTAGCAGGTATTGGTCTGGCTTGAGGACGATCCCCGAATCGGGGTCTGGAGAAGAACCGGAGGCGATCTGGTATCCTGACTCCACTCTCAACTCTCGGATACGGCGAGGATAATCGGAGATTCCAGAGACGACCGCGATTTCCGCGCTGTCGAGCACGATGGATTCGTGCTCGATGAAGTAGAGTCGAATTCGTTCGACCGCCGCACAGGCGTTCCAGCCGTGTTCATGCACAACATTCACGCCAAGATCTTTGACGTTCTCATGAACCTCACACAGTGCGAGAACTTTCTGTCGAAGAGTCAGGTTGCCCCGTTCGGTCCCAAACGACTTGAGTTGAGCGTCGATTTGCCTGATGAGCCAATCAACCGACTTTCTACGTCGTTTTCTTGCCATTTGACTTGTTCTTCGATGTTCGGATTCGTGTGGTCCCGGATCGTACGGTCTGGATGAGTGACGTGATTTCGGTGGCGATTCGTTCGGCGAGGAGAGGTGGAACAGCGTTACCGATTTGAATGCCCACCTTGATTCGCTGGCCCTGGAAATCGAAGTCATCCGGAAAGCCCTGCAACCTTGCGGCTTCACGGTGCGTGATCGGGCGATGAGCCTCCGGATGGAGGTATCGTCCCTTCTCCGGCTTATAGAACTCGGTTCGGATGGTAACGGACGGTCTGTCCCACCAGAGTCGGCCGAAGAGGTCAGTACCTCCCTTGGTCTTCTTCCTCCAACACTCTGGCGTGAGATGCGGTGGCAGATTCCAGCGGTTTCCGCCAGCTGGAATGCAGCGATATCGTTTACGTGACATGGCGGTCGGATTCCTGCCGATGTGCCAGTTCTCCTCTGTCGGCTCAAAGGGAAGATCACCTATGGCGTCTCGCACGGTTTGCCAGGGCTTAAGCGGCCCGCTGAACAACCCGCATTGCTTTTGCTGCTCTGGGTTTATATGTGTGGGCTTGGGGTAGCTCGGGGGCCGGCCAAAGAGACCGATTATGATGGCTCTCTTTCGGGCTTGCGGCACACCGTAGTCGGCTGCGTTGAGGACACGTCCCACGACATGGTAGCCCATCGCCTCACCGAGACGTTTGATTTCGACGTATTGCTGTGACTTGAGAAGCGGGGGCACGTTCTCGATGACGAACGCCTTCGGCGCAGCATCTTCGACGGCCCGCATAAACTGACGCCAGAGCTGGTTACGCGGGTCGTTCGGTATACGCTCGCCCAGGTTGCTGAATCCCTGGCAGGGGAGACCGCCTGCAACTACATCAGCCTCTGGGAAACGCTCGATTTCCTGGATAGCACACTGGGCTACACGCTCGGTGATGTTCTTCCGCAAAGTGTCGCACGCAGCTGCGTCCCATTCATTGGCCAGCACCGTTCGGAAACCGGCCCGCTTGAAGCCGAGGGCCATGCCGCCGCAGCCAGCGAAGAGCTCCAGCACCGTCGGACCTCGACCGGGTGGGGGAACATCGAGGAGTTCGTGCCAATCATGCTGACGTTCGGTCTTGGCGTCGAACGGATACAGGCGATAGCGACGTTTCCCCACGCGCTCCATGGCGAGGACGTCACCGGTCCTGATGCTGTGGTGCTTGTAGAATCGCCTTACCCAGGTGCGGCCGCGAAAGAAGCGACGAGGTTTGCCGGTTCCGGCGTCGCTCCCTATGTCCGTTTCGATGGTTTCGCCGAGACCCTCAAGAAAGACCCGGACGGCTACTCCGTTTCCGTTGGCCGACTTGCGCGGCGCTCCGATGCAGTCGGCGGGGAAGAAATCATAGTGTCCATGGATGTAGAGGTGGTTTTGGCGGAGATTCCCCGCGGTTACACGGAACAAACGCTTCCTGTCAGCAACCGTCCCGCTCAAGTTACCCAACCTCCTTGCCGCTGGAGAGTCTACCACGTACGGCGTTCACATGTCGACCTGCAGAAACGTCGGCTCACGCTGATCCTCGGGGAGGTGGCGTCATGGCGGTGGGGGGCGGTTGGTGTCAACGAGGGGCGTGGTCTGCGGGCTAGTGTATGTGGGGTTCGAGAAGCTTTCGTTCGTTGGCTCGATTGGCGTTGGGCGGTGTGGTGGGCGCTGTTGGGGTTGGTCTGTGCGGTTCCGCCGCCCCTGCGGGGCGGGGGGTTGGGGTGGTCGGGTTCCAGGGGTTTCGCTGCGCTTCACCCCTGGCTAGAACCGTGCGCCCCTTTGGGGCGAGGGCCGCGACAGGTGACTCTGGGAACCGAAATCCGTGACAGGCGGGTTTCGGGGCGAGGGCCGCAACAGGTGACGCTACATGGCGAGGGCCGTAGCAGGTGACGCCAAGAACCGAAATACGCAGCAGGTTGGTTTCGGGGCGAGGGCTGCGGCAGGTGACGCTACATTCATGGGCCGCTAAGAAGCACAGAAAGCGCAAACCTTGTGCCTTCTGCGCCTCTTCGCGGCGGTAGGCGCGGAACCTGTAACCTGCAACGCAGGCAGGACGCCAAGGCGCTGAGGCTGCGGACGGAATGGTCCGCACGGTGGGGGCTGGGCGACTCATGCTCACCCTTCGGGATGAGCATGGCACCAGACTTCTCCCACCGCTGAAGCGATGGGGCACCCGCAACCGGTGAGACTTATGCTCACAGTTCGGGTTGAGCACGGCACCCAACGCGACTGAGCCCGCGCTGGCGCTTGGGCCTCTGATGGACTTTCGTCACCCACGAGGGGTGACGCTGCATTCAGGGGACGACGGCTGACCGCTCCCTGACGGTCGCGGCTCGGTTTCTGCGCCCGCGGCTCGGTTTCTGTGTCCGCAACACTTGAGCGAAGTTCGCGAACTGCCCGCGAGTGGGGGGATGATCCGGTGTCGCTTGAAGCGAGCGACTCGCCTGGGTAGGATCGCGGGCTGAAGGGTCGGTAGCTGGGAAACATCGGATCATAAGGAGTTCAGCAGAATGCGACTGCAACCCACAGGCTTGGTGCTGGTTTGTCTTGGACTTGGTGGCGTATTGCTGACCGGCGGCTGTGGTGGGCCCGGCGGAGGAGGAGGGGGCGGAGGTAATGCGGGGGGGTTCGTCGATCCTGCAGACGCGGTTACAGCGACCGATCCGACCAACGGGGCGACGGAGGTGGCGGTCGATACGGTAATCACGATCTCCTTCGCGCGGGCAGCCAACCCGGGCAGCCTCGATGCGTGGCTTACGCCGGATGTTGGCGTTGAGCTGACCTGGTCCGACGGTAACACGTTGCTTACCGCCGCACCTACGGCGCCACTGGATCTTGAAACGGAATACACGGTCAGCGTCGGGGAGCTGACGTTCGTGGACGGGGCTGAGCTGGCTGACGAGTTCTCGTTCCGCTTCACCACAGCATCGCAGACGAATGGGGATAATAACGGAAGCGGCGCTCAGCCGTTGCCGATCGACGAGATCGAGTTCTGGGGATACCAGATCCAGGCGATGGACGCTGAGGGATCGACCGACGCCCTGGCTGCCTCACGTTATGACATGCTGGTGCTCGAGCCCGCGCGGACCGACGCCGAGATGCTGGACTTCGACACCAAAGCCATGGTCGATCGGCTTAAGAGCACCAAGGCCCACGACGGGGTCCATCGAAAGCTGATTATCGCATACGTGGATATCGGTGAGGCGGAGGACTGGCGCTGGTACTGGACCTGGTCCAAGGAAGAAGAGGGAGACCAGATACCGGAAGAGACGAACCTTCCCGAGGACTTTCCCGACTTCATTGTGGCGCGCGACCCGGACGGGTGGGCGGGGAATTACCCGGTCGCCTACTGGGAGGATGAGTGGACAGACATCGTCATCTACGGCGAGAACCACGACACGACGGCTGACCGCAACTTCACGAGCATTATCGACGAAGTGATCCTCGACGGGTTTGACGGTATCTACCTGGACTGGGTCGAAGGATTCGAGAACGTACACGTCATCGCCGCCGCCGAAGCGGAAGATCTCGATCCGGCTGAGGAGATGGTCGACTTCATCGCCCAGATGCGGGCCTATGCCCGCCAGCGTGATCCCGACTTCCTCATCATCCAGCAGAATGCCGCCGCCCTGATCGACGGACATCCGGATCTGCTGAACCACATCGACGCCATCGCCCAGGAAGGTGTCTGGTATGACGGCGGAGCCACCGACGACTGGACCGAACTCGAAGGGTATTGGGAAACGGACCAGCAGTTGGTGGGCGAGTACGTTGGGTTCCTGGATGAGTATCTCGAGGACATACCGGTGTTCGTCTGCGAATACGCGTTGCAGGACAACTCCGATGATGCCTACGCCCGGGCGTATGCCAAGGGATACGTCCCCTACGTTACGCGGCGCTCGCTGGGCCAGTTGACCGGTACCCCGCCGCCGACGTACTGACCGGACCGCGGGGGCCGATACGCGTCACGGATAGAGACTGTGCGTTGTTCAGGCCCTGTCATGGTTGTGCGGCGGGTGGCATGGGCAAACTTGTTTGCCCGTGCGTCATCGGCGAGCTGCACGGGTAAGCATAGCTTACCCATGCCACCCACCGAACCGAGTGGATCACCAGGCAGAAACGTGATGCATATTACCCATACCACGCAACACCGCTTGCGGACCCTCGGTCGAACGGGCTGGGGCAAGCGCGAGAACTAACCAGAATGCGCATGAGGCCCCAAAGCCAGCCGTCAGCCCCGGGGCGCAACGCGCTCGTCTGCCGCCGAGCAGTTCAACCGCGCGACGGTTGCGCTCACGCCGTCGGGGCAACGCCTTCAGACGCCGGGCCGTTCCAGATGCGCGCGGCTGTGGCGTGGAGATCGTGGCGGATCATGTAGAGACTGGGGACGACGATCAAGGTCAGGATGGTGGCGAAAGCCAGCCCAAAGGTGATCGAGACGGCCATCGGAATGAGGAACTTCGCCTGAAAGGACCGTTCCGCCATCAGCGGGGCCAAGCCCAGAATCGTGGTCATCGAGGTTAACAGGATCGGGCGCATCCGCCGGCGGCCGCCGCTGATCACCGCCTCGAAGACATTCCGTCCGGTGGCGACTTCCTTGTTGATGAAGTCCACCAGGATCAAGGCGTCGTTCACCGCAATGCCCGTCAGGGCTACAATCCCGATCAGCGACAGAATGGTCAGCGGATAGCCCATCACCAGGTGACCCGCCACGGCACCGATCAGGCCGAACGGTACGGCGCTGATTACCACCAACGGCTGAGTGTAGCTCTTGAACAACCCCGCCAGCATTACGGAGATCACCGCCAGGGCGATGAGGAAGTCGCGCCGAAGCGAGCCAAACGACTTCATGGTCTCACGCTTGTTTCCGGCGAACTCGATGCGCACGCCGGGGAGCAAGTGCTCCAAACGGGTGAGCGTCGTCGCCAGATCGGTGGAGATTTCAGCCGCGTTGCCCTGGGTTTGATCCACATCCGCGGTGATCACCACCGCCCGACGCTGATCGACACGACGAATGGCGGTATAGCCCCGCCCCTCCGCCAGGCGGGCTACCTCCACGAAGGGGATCATCGCCCCTTGGGGCGTGGCGATGCGCATGTTCTCCAGGTCGTAGACCCGTTGCCGGTGCTCCTCGGGGAAGCGCACGCGAATATCCACGTCCTCGCGATCGCGTTGCAGGGTTCTGGCTTCGAGACCGTAAAACGCACCGCGGATCTCCGTAGCCAGCGACCGGGTGGACAAGCCCAGCGGACGTGCGGAATCGAGCAGGCTGATCTGCACCTCACGGCGCCCCTGCTCGAAGTCGTCGTCAATGTCGAACACGCCACCGTAGGTGGCCAGCTTGTCCTTGAGCCGGTCCGTGGCGATCAGCAGATCTTCCAGCCGCTTGCCGGTCACCTCGATTTCAATCTCCGGACCGCTCGGACCGCCGTGCAAGGCCTGAAAAGTGAGCGAATTCATCCCGGATAGCCGGCGGGTGGCTTCGCGAAGCTCGGAGATGACCTCATCGCTACTCTTGTCGCGATCCTCGACTTGCACGAGTTCGATTATGGCTTGGCCCAGGTGCGAACGGGCACTGATGGTGAGTTCGTTCATGTTCACCTGAGCACCCACCAGGGAGTACACCGTGGCGATCTCCGGGGTGTTCAGGGCGACCTGCTCGATCTCCTCCATTAGGTGGCGGGTCCGGGCGGCAGGCGTGCCCACCGGCATCTCCAGGCCGGCTACCAAGGTTTCGGCGTCCATCTTCTGCATGAAGACGAACGGTACGCGCTTGCCGCCGATCAGGCCGAGGGTCGCGATCAGGACGGCGACCGCCGCCGACACGGTCACGTAGCGGTAGTTGACCGCCAGGCGCAGCAGGCGCTCGTAGTGCCGGCCCAGCACTTCCTGGACCCACCGTCGCTGGGCCTGGCGCATCGAAACGAGTCGCCGCATAAGCCAGTTGCGGGGCTCGGCTGCGCTGGTGTCTCGGCGCAGCGGCTGCAACCATTCAGCCAAGTGTGACGGCAAGATGGACAGCGCTTCGATGAGCGAAAACGCCAGAGCACAGGTGACCACCACGGGCAACACGCCCATGAAGTCGCCCATCATCCCCTCGATGAACATCAGCGGGAGGAACGCGCTGATCGTCGTGAGCACCGCGATGAGCACCGGCCAAGTTACCTCTTCGGTGCCCTTTACCGCCGCGAGCACCGGTTCTTCTCCCCGTTCAACCCGGGCGTAAACATTCTCTCCGACAACAATCGCATCATCGACGATCAGCCCCAGGACCACGATCAGCCCGAACATGCTGATGAGGTTCAAGGTCACCCCGAGGGCGTTCATCATCATGATCCCGCCGGCGATGGAGAGGATCAAACCCATCATCACCCAAAGCGCCACTCGCCAGTTGAGGAACAGCAGCAACGAGGCGAATACGAACATCAGCCCCCACTTGCCGTTGCGCTTGAGCAGGTCCAGACGGCCTTCGATGAACCGGGCGAGGTTGCGGTGGACCTGTATCCCGATGCCCGGAGGATACGGATCGTTGTAGGCCCGCTCGTGGATGGCGGCGAGATGCGAAGGCATGCCCAGGCCGGCCTTGACTCGGTCGAGCCAATCCGACTCCAGCGGTTCACGTCGCTTGCCGGCGACGAAGGCTTTGACCTTGCCCGCGATGTCGATCGCATCCTGGTTCGCGGTCTTGTAGACCGCCACCTCGACCGAGGGATGGCCTTGGAACCGTCCCTCGACGTCGGAGTCCTCGAACTGGTCTACTACTCGGCCCAGGTCGCTCACGCGGACGACCTCTCCGGTGGGACCATGCTTGACGATGGTCGCGGCGATCGGCCCGGTGCGGTCGGTTTCCCCCAGGGTCCGCACGGCTACGTTCTCCGCGGGCATCTTGAGTTGGCCTGCGGGAAGGTCGAGGTTGCTCTGGTTGATCGCGCTGGCCACCTGGGCGATGGAGAGGCCGTACTCGACGAGCTTCTCCGGCTGAACCTCGACGGTGAGCTCATCCTTGCGCGTTCCGGTGAGTTGGACGTCGCTGATTCCGGGGAGCAGCAGCAGATCATCGCGCAAGCGTCGGCCCGCGTCCTTCAGCGCCGCCTCGCCCACGTCGCCGAACAGCGATACGGCGATGACCTCCAGGCGGGGCTCGAACTTGGCGACGCGGGTTTCCTCCGCCTCTTCCGGAAGCTCGTCGCGGGGGATGGCATCGACGGCGGCTTTGACGTCGTTGGTCACCAGGTCTAGGTCCTTGGCTTCGTTGGTCATGGTGATGACGACCGTGCTCAAGCCCTCGGTGATACTGGTCTCGATCTTGTCGATGTCCTGGATGTCCTTGACCGCCTCCTCGATTCGCAAAGCCAGGCCCTTCTCCACCTCCTCAGGAGTTGCCCCGGGATACGCCGTGGTAATCATCACCTTGTCAGGCGTGGTCTCGGGGAAGAGTTCGCGCACCAGGGTCAAGACGCTGTACACTCCTCCCAACAGGATGGCGAACATCACCACGCCAACCAGGACGGGATTGTCCACACTGAGTTTGGGAAGGGAGGTCATCGGGTCTCCGTCCCGGCGGTGAGCGCCTCGCCATCAGAGGGGGGCGTCGCGCGGGCAGTACCCTCCAGGGACACCGCCGCTCCATCGTAGAGGGCATCCAGGTTGGACGTAATGACCCTGTCGCCCGGTTGGAGACCCGTCACCACGGCGCGGTCCTGAAGATGGCGAACCACCTGCACCGGGCATGGATGGGCCTGGCCGGTGCGGTAGACGTAGACCCGCCCCTGCTGGACAACGCCGCGCGGGATGATCAGCACGTCTTCCAGCGTGGGACCGTCGATCTCCGCCCGCACGAAGGAACCGGGAACCAGCCGCTCGTCCTGCTGACGGTTGTCCACCTCCACATACAGCTTGAAGGTGCGGGTGAACTCGCTGGCACTTGGAGAGATGCGTTGAACGCGCCCGCTCCATACGACCTCGCCGGAACTGTCGATGGACAGACGACAGGCTGCGTCAGAACGTACTCGGTGGCGAACCGAAATCGGTAGCTCGATGGGAACTTCGATCAGCTCCGGATTCAGCAGTGCGAGTAGCTCCTGGCCGACCTGAATCCGCTCACCCAGTTCGACACCGACCTGGTCGATGCGTCCGGCGAACGGAGCCGTGATCCGGCAGCGATCCAGGTTG
>JAAEQG010000962.1 GCA_024231775.1 bacterium | reverse complement strand
TACATCGCCACCGTCGAAGTCACCCAGCAGTATCACAACCCCTACGACGGCAAGATCGAAGCGGTCTACGTCTTCCCGCTGCCGCAGAACGCAGCGGTAAACGAGTTCGTCATGACCGTCGGCGAGCGGCGTATCCGCGGCATCATCCGCGAGCGCAAGGAGGCGGAGCGGGTCTACAACGAAGCCAAGCGCCAAGGCTACGTGGCTTCGCTGCTTACTCAGGAGCGGCCGAACGTGTTCACCCAGTCGGTGGCCAACATCGAACCGGGCAAGAACATCGACATCAACATCAAGTACTTCAACACGCTGGCCTACGCCGACGGTTGGTATGAGTTCGTGTTTCCCATGGTGGTCGGCCCGCGCTTCAACCCGCCGGGGCAGACCGATGGAATCGGTGCGGTCGGCCATGGACATGGCGGGGCTTCCGGCCAGAGCACCGAAGTGCAGTACCTCAAACCCGGCGAGCGCAGCGGGCACGACATCGCCCTGGCGGTCAGCATTGACGCCGGCGTCTCCATCGAGGAGATCGTCAGCCGCAGCCACGTCATCAAGGTCCACCAGCCGGAGGCTGAGCGCGCGGAGGTGCAGCTCGGCGCCCTCGACACCCTGCCCAATAAGGACTTCGTGCTGCGCTACCGCGTAGCCGGAGAGACGATCAAGTCCGCCTTGCTGACGCACGAGGACGAGCGCGGCGGTTACTTCACCCTGATGCTCTACCCGCCCGCAGGCATGGAGAACCTGCCGCGTAAGGCGATGGAGATGATCTTCGTGCTGGATTGCTCGGGCAGCATGAGCGGTCAGCCGATCGCCCAGGCCAAGACGGCGGTCGAGCGGGCCCTGCACCACATGGACCCGGACGACACTTTCCAGATCATCCGTTTCTCGAACAACGCGTCTCAGCTCGGCCCCGCTCCGCTGCCCGCGACGCCCAAGAACATCCGTAAGGGGTTGAACTACGTGGCGTCGCTCCACGGAGGTGGCGGTACGATGATGATCGAGGGGATCAAGGCTGCGTTAGACTTCCCGCACGACCCCCGGCGCCTGCGCTTCGTGGCGTTCATGACCGACGGATTCATCGGGAACGAGACCGAGATCCTCGGCGAAGTCCACGATCGCCTGGGCGACACGCGCATCTTCAGCTTCGGCGTGGGCTCGTCGCCCAATCGTTTTCTGCTCAACCGCATGGCCAAGCTGGGCAACGGCGCCGTCGCCTACCTGAACCTGACCGACAGCGCCGCCGAGGTCATGGACCTGTTCTTCGGGCGGGTCAGCCACGCGGCGATGACCGATCTGGAGATCGATTGGGGCGGATCAGCGGTAGCTGAGGTGTTCCCCGAACGCGCCCCCGACCTGTTCGTCGGCCGCCCGGTCATTGTCACCGGCCGGTACAACGGCACCTGGCGCGGACCGGTCCGGGTCCACGGCTTGTGCGGCGACCAACCGCACGAGATCGCCATCCCCGTCGACACGGACGACACCGCGGTGGCCCACGCCGGATTGCCGTCGGTTTGGGCGCGCATGAAGATCGCCGACCTGGCGGACCGCTCCACGTATGAACGGTTCACCGACCTTCCGGATCAGATCAAGGCGGTGGCGTTGAACTACAGCCTGATGAGTGCCTACACCGCGTTCGTAGCCGTCGATTCACTGACTCGCACGGCTGGAACGCACGGCACAACCGTCCCGGTCGCCGTCCCCGTACCACACGGCGTACGCTATGACACGACGGTGACCGAGTAGACCCTGGCGCGGGTATGGGTAGATGACCTTCCTCCTTTGCGCTTGGGTGCCGCCGTTGGAAGACTGATTGCATGCCACCTTCCCCACATGCTCGCGGATTCTCCGGCCGCCATC
>JAAEQG010000961.1 GCA_024231775.1 bacterium | reverse complement strand
TATCATTCCCCGCCGGTGGATCAGAAAGTCCTGGAGGCGTAGCCGCATGACCGGCGGGAACAACGCACAACCTCTGCTGTTCGAGATTGCCTGGGAAGTCGCCCGCAAGGTGGGAGGGATCTACACCGTGCTCAGCTCGAAGGCGGCTATCACCGTCGGGGAGTGGGGTGACCGGTACTGTCTGCTGGGGATCTACTCTCCCGACGCGGCGGCCACCGAGTTTGAACCGCTCGAGCCCGGCCCGGTTCTGGGTCCGACGATCGAAGCCCTGCACCAGCGCGGTGTGGTTGCACACTTCGGGCGCTGGCTGGTCAAGGGGCATCCCCGCGTGCTCCTCTTTGACCTGGGGACCGGGTACCAGCACCTGGACGATTGGAAGTATGCTCTGTGGAAGGAGTTGGGTATCGGCACGCCCAGCGACGACCCGGAGACGAACGACGCGGTGGTGTTTGGCAACTTGGTCGCGGAGTTCCTTGGCGAGCTTACGCGGCGGTCGCCGGGGCGACCTATCATCGCCCAATTCCATGAATGGCTGGCCGCCGTAGGACTGCCCATAGTCCGCCAGCGGGAGCTGCCGGTGGCCACCATCTTCACAACCCACGCCACGCTCCTGGGCCGCTATTTGTGCGCCGCCCAGATTGACTTCTACAATCAACTCCCCTGGCTAGAGCCGGATATCGAGTCCGGATCGAGGCAGATCTACCACCGATACTGCATCGAGCGAGCCGCCACCCACTCGGCCCACGTGTTCACCACGGTCTCCGAAATCACGGCCTACGAAGCCGAGCACCTGCTCAAGCGGCGGGCGGACGTCATCCTGCCCAACGGGCTGGAACTGCACAACTTCACCGTGTTGCACGAATTCCAGAATATGCACGCCGAGTACAAGAAGCGCCTGCACGCGTTTACCCAGGGGCACTTCTACGGGCATTACGACTTCGACCTCGACCGCACCCTCTACTTCTTCCTCTCCGGGCGCTACGAGTACCACAACAAAGGCGTGGACATGTACATCGAGGCGCTACAGCGACTTAACCACCGCCTGCGGCATGAGCGCAGCGACGTGACCGTAGTCGCATTCATCATCATGCCCGCAGCCACCAACAACTTCTGCCCCGAGGCTTTGCGCGGCCATTTCATGATTGACGAGTTGCGTAAGACCTGTGATACGATTCAGCGCGAGGTTGGGCGGCGGATTTTCGAGGCGACGGCAAGGGGGAAACTGCCGGAACCGGACGCACTGATCAGTGACGAAGAGCTCGTCATGCTCAAGCGCCGAATCTACTCGCTCAACCGGACGGGCTTACCGCCCATCGTTACCCACAACATGTGCGACGACGGCGCCGATCCCATTCTCGACCACCTACGGCATCGTCATCTGCACAACGCCCGGGAGGATCGGGTCAAGGTCGTGTTCCATCCGGAGTTCATCTCCTCCACCAATCCCCTCTTCTCGCTCGACTACGACCAGTTCGTGCGCGGGTGTCACCTGGGCGTGTTCCCGTCGTACTACGAGCCGTGGGGCTACACCCCGGCGGAGTGTACGGTCATGGGCGTACCCTCCGTGTGCACGAACCTCTCGGGCTTCGGGAACTTCATGCACCGCCACGTTGACGACCCCGAGGCCCACGGAATCTACATCCTAGACCGCCGCTTCGTAGGCCCCGAAGAGTCGATCGCCCAACTGGCTGAGATCATGCACCGCTTCTGCGGGCTCAGCCGACGGCAGCGCATTCAGATGCGCAACCGAACCGAACGCCTCTCCGAGCTGCTGGACTGGAACAACCTCAGCAAAGCCTACGGCGACGCCCGGAACCTCGCCCTCCAACGTACATACGGCGCGCGAACGCCGTAGCTGCTCCGGCGACGCCGACCGGGGAAAGCACCGACCTGGCAGATCGAGGTCAGCGCGCCAAGCTGACACGGTTCGTCCGGAGTGTTGTGGATACGCCTTGGGATCGGGCAGATGAGCGTGCGGTCCTGGGGTCAGCGCTTCTTGCTGGTACGGTCAATCCAATCGTCTACCAAGCCGGATCGGGGAATGGACTCGGCGGTGCCGCCGATGACATCGGCGTCGCGTACGTCGATCAGGCGGATCAGAAACTGCGCGCTGCCGCCGGGGATGGGGGCATTTGAGCCCACCACGCGGGCGTGTTGGCTTACGTACACGTTACCGGTGATGATGGCATCGACGCCCTTGAACGCGCCACGTTTGATGGCATCTCGCGGATCGAAGTTCTCCGCGCTGCGGCGTAGGTCGTACTCATCGAGGATGGTCTGGAGCTTGTATCGCTCGGCGATGCGGAAGTTCTCCCCCATGCGGACGTTGGACATGCACGCCAGCACCAGAAAGTCGGTCACGTAGTCGTCGAGAATCCGCACACCCTGGATGTCGCGGCTGTAGATCTCGAGGATGCCCAGGGTCTTCTTCTCCTCGCGGCGTTTGATGTCCTCCGGTGTTCTATGGACGTCCGGGAAGGGAAGGTAGTCCGGCTGAATCGCTCTGCACAGCTTGTCCGCAGCGTTGATAATCACCTTGTTCATCTGCTGTTCGACCGGATTGGTTCCGGCGGCGCGCTGGGTCAGGTCGGTGCGTTTTTGCTGGTACCATGCGTCGCGGGTGCAAAGCTTGCGGGGGGCTTCGCAACCGATCGAGGTGATGACCGCC
Source organism: bacterium (assembly GCA_024231775.1). Lineage (GTDB taxonomy): Bacteria > Planctomycetota > Phycisphaerae > UBA1845 > UBA1845 > JAAEQG01. Next base: position 116 of record JAAEQG010000961.1, on the reverse strand, counting down.
AACACGAAGGCGACGTGCATATTCCTGGTGAATGATGCCGCAAGTGAATTCATGGAACTGGCCTCAGAGGAAGATGGATCACTCCGCACGGTGCGCATTCCCCTTTGGATATCGTC
>JAAEQG010000960.1 GCA_024231775.1 bacterium | reverse complement strand
CTCGTTCAAGAGGCCTCCAAAGGCGTTCTTCATCGCCCCGGTCATGGTGGTGAACACATGGGTCTTGACCGTCGGCAGATGAATGATGTTCTCACCCACGAAGCGCCGGGGGATGCTGAACCCCCGGGGGTAGACCTTGTTGAGCACCAGCAGCTTGGAGGATAGATCGCCGATGGCGTCATGGACGTTGATCCACGGCTCGCCGTCGTACAGGTGGACGTTGCCGATGCCGTGATGTTCCACTACCGGAAGGTGCTTGTTCTCGCGTTCGCCCTTGCGGGCGCTGACCACCACCGTGCGGTTGTGGCAGGCGTGCATCTTCTCTTTGGAGTACCCGTCGCGCAGCAAAGCCCGGATCACCCCGTCGAGCTGCCAAGGGGTCGTCGAGCACGCCGGATAGAAGTAGTGCCAAGAGATGTTGACCTTCAACGCGGTCTCCGCGGTGCGGTCCACCACCTCCTGATACCCCGCCAGGTTCATCACCCGGTGATAGTCCTCCAGCACGGTCGCCGGCTGGGTCTTTACGATGGCAACTTTCGACTGCACGCCTCACCTCACTGCGCGAGTTATCTGCAAACCAGGCCGGTTGATCCCCGGGCAATGTGGCGTCACCCCTCGTGGGTGACGAACCGCATCGCAGAAGGAGATTCGGACTTCAGTCCGCGCGGATCGTCCAACCCCGCGCCCACCACGTCGCTCCGATCTCCACCGCGTTCTTCCGTCCTACGTCCCCCCCCAGGGCGTGGTTCTCGCGAAAGCTCATCTGCAATCACCCGGTCGCGGTCTTCAGCACGATCCCCAGCACGATGGCTCCCCATAACCCGATGGTCAGCAGGAGCGGGACATCCTTGAGGATGATCTCCGTCGGTCCGGCGCGGTGGCCGAACTCGATCAGCATCGCATAGCGAAACAGCCCATAAGCGACCAGCGGAAGGGTGTACAGCAGATACTCCTTATGAAACGGCGGCATGTACGCCGGAGCCCGATCCATCGTGTACAGCAGGAAGGTGATGATGGCGATGCCCGCGGAGACGCTGATGAGGTGGTTCAACAGCTCGGGCGTGTAACGCAGCAGGGTCGCCCGATGGCTGCCCGCTTCCTCCGGACTCTGGAACGCCGCCAGCTCACACCGCCGTTTGCCAAAGCCCAGGAACATGCACAGCGTGAACGTACACACCACCAGCCACGGCGAGATGGCTGCGTCGATCGCCGCCGCTCCCGCCACCGCCCGCAGCACGAAACCCACCGCCAGAATGATGACATCCAGAATCGGGCGTTGCTTCAGCGCCGCCGAGTACGCCAGAATCAGGGCGAAGTACCCCGCGAGGATGTAGCTCACCGTCGGCGGAAGACACCGCCGCACCAAGACCACCCCGGCAATGCAAAGCAGCGCCGCAAAGACCCACGCCGCCCCCGCCGATATCGCCCCCGTAGCCACCGGGCGCGAACGCTTCTGCGGGTGCAGCGCGTCCGCGTGCCGGTCGATGGCGTCGTTGATCGCGTAGCTACTGCTGGAGACCAGGCAGAACCCGACGCAGGCTATGATGGTATTGCGCAACGCCTCCGGGTCGCCGAGTTTGAGGGCGAAGAGCGGTCCGACGAACACCGCGGCGTTCTTGATCCACTGATGCGGTCGTGCCAGTTTGACGTAGTGCAGTACCATCGTGCTCACGGTCATTCATCGTCGGTCCAGTCCTCGACCTTTTCACGGACTTTTTCAGCGGCTTGGGTGGTGGCGTCTCTGGCCCGCTTCGCGTACGGCTTGGCCTTCTCCACCGCCTGAGTCGTGGCGGTTTTGACCTTCTCCACGTAGGGCTTGGCGTCTTCGACCGCCTGAGTAGTCGCCCGCCGAACCTTCTCCACCGCCTGGGTAGTAGCCTTCTTGGCCTTCTCCGCAGCCGGTTTGATCTTCTCGCCAGCCTTCTCCGCCGCGTCCTTGGCTTTTTCCGCCGTCTCCTTGGCTGCTTCGCGGGCCCGATCGACCTGCCGCTCCTTGCAGCCGACCAGGGGCATGGCGACGGCGATAACGACCCACCATTTCAGCATCTCTCTCACAATGCACCTCCTGAGCACGTGGAACCGGGCCGACACCATACCCCACCCCCACGCCAGCAACAACACCCGCCACCGACGACGTCGGTCGCGTGCGCATGACTTTTGACGCCGCATGGCACCAAACCGAGCCGCGACCGCCCGCCCTTTGCGCACAGCGTAAAGGGTGAGGGAGCGGGCCAACCCGTCTCAACCGCAGAGAGGATGACCGGCCCCCCGTGGGTGCGTGATCGTTTGGGCGGGCTTATGAGCGTTCTGTCGCCGAGCAATTGTCTCCGCGCGTGGATGGTCCTCTTCGCCCTGAAAGGGCGCACTATGACAGCCCAGGGCAAAGCCCTGGGGCGGGATTGCCCGATGCAAGGCAAGCCCTGAATGGGCGACATAACGCCATGCCGCCATTTCAGGGCTCGTGTTTGTCTCGGTCACGAGAACTGATTCCCGTTGTCAACGTAGCTGTTACGTGCCCTGAGACGCCCGATTCAGGGGAGATGAGCGAGAAAAACCACTTAGCCGTTGGCCCACCGGAACGGATCAAGTATTCTTTGTCGGCTGGATTACGGCTCGTCGCGAAGCCTGTGGCGGTGTGGCGGCGAGTTCCCCTGGTACGAAACTCAGAGGTGACAAGGTAATGATGCGCTCAGTTCTGTTAGTCGGATTACTCGCCGGTTCAGCCTCCGCGGTTGATGGAGAGGCTGAGAAACCCCCAGCGCCCACCGTGGCAAATACGTCTCTACAGGTCAAGATGGAAACGTCGCTGGGAGATATTGTCCTCGAGCTTGATAGCGAGAAGGCTCCGGTCACGGTGGAGAACTTCATGCGCTACGCCCAGGACGGGTTTTACGACGGCACGGTCTTTCACCGCGTCATCAAGACCTTCATGATCCAAGGCGGCGGCTTCACTGCGGACATGGAGAAGAAGACCGATCTGCGTTCCGGGATCATGAACGAGTGGCAGAACGGCCTGAAGAACGATCGCGGGACCATCTCCATGGCCCGCCTCGGCGGCAATCCCAACTCAGCCACGTCGCAGTTCTTCATCAACGTGGTGGACAACGGTCGTCTCGATCATCCCCAACGCGATGGAGCCGCCTATGCGGTGTTCGGCAAGGTGGTGGAGGGCATGGACGTCGTGGACAAGATCCGGGACGCCAAGACCGCTCCGCACCCTAAGAGCCCCGGCGCCGGCAAGAACGCACCAGCCGAGACCGTGCTGATCAAGTCCGTCAAGCTGGTAGGCCAATACGACGCCAAGAAGGTGACGGCGCTGGCCGACGCCAAACGCAAGGGGGTCGAGGAGAAGGCCGCCCGCGCCGGCGCCGAGAAGGGTGAGCGGGCCAACGCCTTCAAGAACCTGCTGGAGAACGGTGAGGACGCCGAAGGCCACAAGCTGCAGAAGACCGAGTCCGGCCTGCAATACGTGGTGATCAAGGAGGGCGAAGGCCCCTCGCCCAAGCCTACTGAAAAGGTCAAAGTCCACTACACGGGCTGGCTTATGGACGGTACCAAGTTCGACAGCTCGCATGACCGCGGCAAGCCGATCTCCTTCGGGCTCAACCAGGTCATCAAGGGGTGGACCGAGGGCGTCGGCCTGATGAAAGTCGGAGCCAAGCATCGCCTGGTCATCCCCTACGCCATCGCGTATGGCGAGCGTGGAACTCGGGGAATCCCCCCGAAGTCCGACCTGGTCTTCGATGTCGAACTGCTCGGAATCGAGTAGATCCTATCCCATCCCACCCCCCTCCCTTCTGGGGAGGGGTTGGGGGAGGGGTGTTCTTCCGGGCACTCAGGCACCAAGACAGAGACGGCCCGCAACCGGTGTTGCGTGGCATGTGTAATCCGCATCACGTTTCAACCTCGTGATCCACTCGGTTGGTTGGGCAGCATGGGTGAGCTCTGCTTACCCGTGCAGCGCGCCGATGACGCACGGGCAAGCAAGTTTGCCCATGCGGGTGTCCCATCCCTTGTTCAGCAAAGGGTGGGGGCTCATACCAGAACCGGTTCGATTATGCCGATTGCCCGATTCCCGATCATCGTGCCTCTCTCGTTTCGAGTGGCCGCGCGGACTGAAGTCCGCGGCTCGTTGATCGGCACAGTCATCCCGGACCTGGTTTCAGGCCCGAACAACGCGCAGCTAATGCCCGTGACGCCTATGAGCATGATCCGGGCTTGATCCGTGTCGATCTGCGTTGATCCGCGGCCTTCTTCTCTCCGTATCCGGCGGGCGCACCTCACCTCCGGAATGGGCGGGGAACTGACGCTTCACTCCTGTCACCCAGCTTCCGATAACCTGAGCGTGGGGTGCTCGATGCGTCGGGCCCTCTCTCCATCCGCGCGCCGTCCCCCGAGCTTGACGGGCAAGGCGCACAGGAGTCTGGGGGCTCTGTACCGTGAAGTTGTCGGTGGTCATTCCGGTCTACAACGAGGAGGGCAACCTGCGCCCGCTGCACGCCCGGATCAGCGCCGTGGCTGCGGCCCACGCCGACGATCACGAGATGATCTTCGTCGATGATGGGAGCACGGACGATTCGCTGGCTGTAATCCGCGAGTTGAAGCAGGATGATCCGCATGTCCGGTTTGTCTCTTTCAGTCGCAACTTTGGACATGAGATCGCTACCACCGCCGGGTTGGACCACGCCGGTGGCGACGCGGTGGTGCTCATCGACGCCGATCTGCAGGATCCGCCAGAGGTGATTCCG
>JAAEQG010000959.1 GCA_024231775.1 bacterium | reverse complement strand
TTGGGCATAACGGAACTGGTCGGCACGCGCTTGCAGGATATGACCAGTATGTTGACCTATTTCCTGTCTATCGTCTCGCACGCGTTAAAGGCCCCGCTGGCTGCGGTGGAGCATTATATCGAGGTGATGCTGGGTGGTTTCACCGGCGATCTGACCCCCAAGCAGCGGCGGATGTTGGAGCGCAGCGTGTTACGCATCAACGATCTCACCGGCTTGATCAACGATCTGCTCGACCTGGCCCGGATGCGGCCCGAACAGATTCGGGCCGACTTTGCGCGCCTTAACCCGCGTGAGTTTGGCGACCGCTCGGTCGAGGATACGCGGCTGGCGGCCAAGGAGAAGGGGGTCACGGTCAAGGTGGACGCGCCACGGGAGTTTGCTGATATTACGGGCTCCCTGCGGCGGCTGCGGCAGGTGCTCACCAACCTGCTGATCAATGCGATCAAGTTCTCGCCGCCAGAAAGCACGGTCACGCTTCGTTCCTGGGAGACGGAGGACGAGTTGTGGATCGAGGTGAGCGATGAGGGTATCGGCATCCTGCCCGAGGACCAGCCCTACGTCTTTGAGGACTTTTTCCGGGCGCGTAACGTGGGGGACGTGGGCGGGAGTGGCCTGGGGCTTTCTATCGCCAAAAAGATCGTGGACGCGCACCACGGGCGT
>JAAEQG010000958.1 GCA_024231775.1 bacterium | reverse complement strand
GTGCCGCTCGACCGACCTGCGCCGCAGGGCCTTGATCAACGGCGTGAAGTCCCTGTGAATCGCCAATTTGTCCGGCTCTTCTTCACTTTGGCGGATGAGTTTCTCTTGAGAAGGCGGCTCAACTTCTGCTTATTCAATGGCTTACCATGGCTATTGAACGAGCGGGAAGTCGAGCTATGTATATGCACGGAATCCGGAAGCTGTTTCGCTTTGCCGGCTATGTCGTCGAGAAGATCAGCATGACCGACGATCTGGCCCAAGTCAACCTCCGACGAGACAAGCGTTGCCGCCTCGCCTGCCCGGCCTGCGACGCGACGATGGGACGCAACCGCGTCAAGACCCAGACCGCACGCGACCTGCCGCTGGGCACGGCCCTTCAGGTGGTGCTGGTCTACGAGGCCATCCAGGGCCGATGCAGCGCCTGCGGGCTCTGCACCACGATCCATCCGCCCGGCATCGACGATCACGCCCGCGCCACCCGGCGCCTGCAGCAGTTCGTCTCCCGCCTGGCGCGATTCCTGCCGCTGAGCCACATCGACGAGGTCGTCCCGGTCGACGACGCGACGGCCTTCCGCTGGGACAAGGCGATGCTCGAAGATACGCTGCCGCTTGCGGACTTGGACAACCTGCGTGTGCTGCTGATCGACGAGAAGGCCGTCCGCAAGCATCACGGGTACGTCACGCTGGTGATGAACGGCCAGACCGGCGAGCTGCTGCACATGGCCGAGGGAAAGAAGAAGGCCAGCCTGCAGAGCTTCTTCGACAAGCTCAGCAAGGAGCAGAAGCAGCGCATCGTGGCGGTGGGCATGGATCGCGCCGGGGCGTATCGAACGGTGGTCCAGGCCGAGTTGCCGGACGCCGACATCGTCTTCGACAAGTTCCACCTGATCGCCAACTACCACGCGGTGATCGACGAGGTCCGCCGGGCCGAGTGGCGCAAGGCCAGCGCCGCCGACAAGGACGTGATCAAGGGTCAGCGGTACAACCTGTTCCGCAACCCGATCAACCGCACGGGCACGCAGACGCACAGCCTGATGGCGCTGCTGCGGATGAACCGGAACCTGGCGGTGGCGTACATTCTCAAGGACGGGCTCGGGAAGCTGTGGGGGTACACGTATCGCAAGTCAGCCGGGAAGTACTTGGCGAAGTGGTGCGGTTGGGCGGCGGTCTCGGGTGTGGAGGCGTTGCGGGCGTTCGGCCGGTCGCTGCTGCGCGCGGAGGAGGAGGTTCTGAACTACTGCAAGCACCGGATCACGACGGCTCGGTTGGAGGCGTTCAACAACACGGTCAGCCGGCTGATGCACCGCGCCTGCGGGGTGCGCGATATGGGCTACCTGTACCTGAAGCTACGCCAGGAATCCCTGTCGGGCGGTCCGCCAAACTGAAGAAGAGCCTTTTCCGGAGGCCCCATTGCGGCAGCCGTGTCCATGGCAGACTTGGCGCCTGCAAGCAGGCTCGAGATCTTGGTGTCTGGATCGGCGCCGTCTCCATGCAGGACGACGACCTCGGCGGCGGAGATTGTGCGAACGCCTCCTGTCTCTTCTGGTATCGCTGCCTCCAGGGCGGGACTGCTGGAGAGCAGCATGCG
>JAAEQG010000957.1 GCA_024231775.1 bacterium | reverse complement strand
TCGTCCGCCGCCGGTCGAGCAGGCGGCCGTTGTACTGATAGTCCACCATCAGTGGGCTACCGTTCAAGTCGATGGAATCCACCTGATTGAGCGCTGTCGGGGCGTAGGTCAGGCCCTCGCCGCTGGGGTAATCGAGCCCGATGCGGTTGCCCGCCTGGTCGTGGGTGTAATCCGCGGTGCGGGGCGTGGCGGCGGCGATGGTCTGGGTCTCGTAGTCGAGATCGCCCAGGTCGGTGTAGGCCATATCCGAGCTCGACACGGCGTCCGGATCGGCTGCGGTGCCGCGCTGGGCCAGGGTCAACCGGCCCAGAGCGTCGTAGTCGAACGTGTCGCGGTCGGTTCCGGTCGTCCGGGTCAGCGGCAGGCTGCGGTCGTCGTGGGTGAACGTCGTGACCAAGCCTCGTTGATCGGTCCGGGTGGTCATTCGCCCGCCGAGGTCGTATTCGATCCTCTCGCAGTCGGTACAGCTCTCAGGGTCGGCGTGGTCGGGGCTGTCCGGATAGACCGCCCGGCGCTGGCGGCTGAGGGTATCGTAGCGGTAGCTGGTCACCTGGTCGGCCAGCGGTGCTCCGCCGCTCGCCTTGTTCCCGGCGGCCTGTTCGATGAGTTGGCTGAGGCGGTTGTAGGAGAAGAGGGTCTCGCGTTCGAGTGCTCCGCCGTAGTCCTCGATGCGCTCTTTGCGTCGTCCGACGAGATCGAATCCCGTCTTGGTCTTGATGCCTTTCGGATCTGCGATCTCCGTCTGCCGATCGAGGCCGTCCAACTCAAACGAAGTGGTCAGGCTGGGCGATCCCTGGGCGGTCTGGGAGGTGATCCGATCGTGTCCGTCGTAGCCAAAGGTGAAGGTCCGCGTGCCCACGCCGTCGAACACAACGCGCTGCTCAAGCCGACCGTTGGAGTTGTAGTCCTGATCCGCGTAGCTGTTCGAGGGGTCGGTGACCCGGTCCACGCGGCCGAGGCTGTCGTAGGTGGTCGCCGTGACCAACTCGGCGGAGGCATTGTTGTTGTACGTCTTGCGAAAGCTCAGGCGGCCGTCGGTGTCGTGCTCGGAATCGACCACGCGATCGGTGGAGACATCGGCGCTGGCTGCCGGGGTCGTGACGGCGGAGGCGTCGGCCAGCGTCGCGCTCCGCGTTTGTCGCCCCGCACTGTCGTAGGCGATGACGGTCGTCTGTTTGGCGCTGTTGGCGGAGGTGTACGCCGTCTCGCGCAGCAGCAGGCTGCGCGAATCGTGCTTGCTCTCGCGGTAGTGGCGCAGGCCTTGGCTGTCCGCCGAGCCGGTGATTCTCGTGGGGCGGCTGAGGGCGTCGTAGATCGTGGTGGTAACGGCTGAGTCGGAAGCCGTAAGCTTGACGGTCTGTTCGATGACGTTTCCGCGATCGTCGCGGGCGAGCGTAGTCTCGCCGCCTTCGGAGTCGGTGGTCCGTTCGACGCGGTTGGCGTCGTCGTAGTAGGTGGTGACCACGCGATCGCCGACGGTCACATCGCCGAGCGACCGGGCCTCGGTTACGTTTCCAGCCCAGTCGAACTTACGTTGGGTCACGGGATCGGTGGCGCCGTCCGCGCCAGCCGAGGTGCGTTGGCGAGTTTCGTAGTTGAATCCGCCCTCGTCGTACTTGGCAGTCGAGTCGGACAGCACGCCGACGGTGGCTTCGTCGACGTAGGTGCGCGTGGCGTTGTTGGCGTCGTCATACTCGAACGTCGTCGTGATCAGGTTTCCGCCATCGGGACCGGGGGCACGCTTGTTCTGCTCGACGCGTCCGAAATCATCGTAGCCCCTCTCGTGAACCGCACCGGTCGGGCGGTTGGTGAAACGCAGCCGACCAAGTCCATCGTATTGGAGGGTGGTGGTCAGGTTCGGATCCGGCGTCTCGTCGAGCGCGAGGGGCGTCTGCGTATCGACCAGCCCGCGACCGTCGTACGTGCGCTGTGTACCGCGCCCCGAGGTGTCGAACTCGCGCTCGATCTCTCCCAGCCAGTTGTAGTCGAAGTTGGATTCCTGACCGACCCCTCCGGGATCGACCGTCCGCAGGGTCAATCGCCCCAGGCGGTCGTACGTGGGCTCGGTGGTGATGGTCGCCGGGGTGAGTGCGTTGCCGTCCTGGTCCTTGTGATCTTCGATCTGCTGGTGGAGTCGCCCCTGCGTGTCGTAGACGTAGGTTGTCTCGTAGAAGGGACCGGTCGGATTGGTGCAGGGCTGGCCGATGTTTCCGGCGTTCGCATTGAGGTAGCGTCTGATGGTCGCAGTCCGCCCATCGTTGTCGTGCTCTGTACGGGTCCAGTAACCGTCCGGATCCACAGTGATGCGATCCTGGGTGGCGTCCGCGTCACAGTACGCGTACTGCGTGACCAGACTCTCCCCGCCGGGATCGACGGTCTGCGCGGTCAGCCGCAGCAGGTCGTCGTAGTCATACTCGATGGCGCGGGACGCGCCCGAGGCGTAGTCGGTCTCGGTGCGGCTGAGCACCCGGTCACTGCTGTCGTGGGTGTAGCGCGTCTGTGGGGTGTGCGTGCTCGAGTAGCCCAGCGTGATCGTGGGGCCGGTCCGGCTGAGGAGCTGGTTGCTCTTCTCGCCGTAGAGCCCGTCGAAGGTGTAGTCGTCGCCCCCATCTTCATAGTCGAAGACAACCTCGGAGATCGCCCCCCGGCCGTCGCGCTGCTTCACGATACGCGGGAGCGGGAACAGCCGCCAGTAGGAGTAGTACTGGTAGAGGAACTCGTATTCAACGTCATAGGTGACCAGCGAACCGTCAGTGGGGCCGGTGTGGGTGGTCTTGGTGCGGAACCCGAAGTCGGCTGTACCCGCCAGGACGTGCGCATCGTATTCGTGAGTGAGTGTGGTGCCGTCGGGGAGCGTCTCCTCGGTAACGACCATGTTCCCGCGCGGATTGGCCACATCGTGCGTGTACACGGTCGCATAGGTCGCACCGGCGCCGTTGACTTCGGCGTAGGATGTCACACTCGCCAGCCGGTGGCTGAGCAACGCCGCTGTGTCGTACGCGAAGTCATACTGCCGATACTCGCCCGGTCCGGTGAACTCCTTCCGGCGGCGCAGGCTGTTGCTGACGACCTCGTGCTCGACCACCTTCTGCATAGCTCCGTCAACGTAGCGCCACTCTTCCAGCAGCTCGGTCGGTACGTTGTCGCCGTCGAGGTCGTAGACGAACTCGAACATCACGTTCTGGTCGGCATCCTTGACCTGGCGCACCCGCGGAGTCGCCTCGGGGTCGGTGGGGCTGGTCGTGTAGGTGAAGTGCCGATCCCCCTGACCTCCGTCAGGCTCGATCGACGTGATCCAGCCGTCCACCGGATCGCTCCCGATCGTCCAGCCGCGCCCGTCGGACGTGGTGATCCGCGTAACCACGCCAGCGGTGCGCTGAAGCGTGATGACGTTAGGCGTCGTAGCGCGGTCGCGGATCTCGGTCACCCGGTTGCTGCCGTCGTACGTGTAGACCTGTGTGGCGTCGTGGTTTTCACTCAGGCTGAACGGACGGATGTAGTTGAACCGGTACAGCCCATCGTCGGTGCCGGAGGGCGTGTCGAAGTGGGTCCCGTCAGGGCCGTAGACGTCACCGTAGTTGACGTATCCAACGAGGTGCCCCGGCCAGGGCGTGCCATAATCGGTCTTGTCAGGTCCTTCAGCGTACCCTCCCAGCCGGAACTGACCACCGTTCTGGATGTGGACCGACTCGCCCGCACCTGGCAAGACGACATCGCTCCTCTCAATCAGATACGCGGGCCCGAAGCCTATCTTCCGATTGCTGTACGCCGCGCCGATCATCTCTGCCGTCTGGCCGATCGGCACCGTCAGCCGCGCCCCGCCGACCGTTACGTCCAGAACCGGCGTGCCGTAGTGAAACGCCTCACTCTCCCCCGGCAAGCTGCAAAACGAGCCGGACACCGGGGCTACATCGAATGTCTGCGTTGAGTAGACCTCGGTGCCGTAGTTGATTTCATAGTGGAACGTGATGGTAAACGTCTGCACCTCGAGTGTCTTGGTGCCGATGGCTTTCAGCGAGAAGCGATTGAATCCGCCGATACCCGTGGGCATAGTTGCGAAGGAGATGGGGGAAGTGTCGGTCAGATCGACCTCGTCGCCGGACGCGTCCAATCCCCTGAACAGACGCAACACGCTACGGTCCCAGACGCCTTCCGCCCAGATATCGATAGTGCTGCTGGTGATCGGTAAGTCTTCGTCAAGGGACTCGACGTGTGATTTCACTTCGCCCGAACCGACGTTCGGAGTGCAAGCCCGTAGCGAGTCAATCGTCCCGTGATACGGTGCGTTCAGCACCCCGTCGCCCTCGAAGGACGTGATCTGCGCACGCGCCGCGAACGAACTGACACCGAACGCAATGAAGAACAGAAGGCCGCGGAACTGTATCTTGCGATTCACCAGCTTTCCTCCTCCTCTGTTCCACTGGTTCGTCTGCGCGCCATGGCCAGTGCACCGACGGCGAGTAGCATGAGCGTGCAGGGCTCGGGAAGGCGTGCCACCCAGGCTTCCGTATCACCATCAGGGTTTATCCCAAAACCGACGACGGTCTGGCCGTCTGCGGAAACGCCATACGCCCCGGCCAACTGTTGCCATTGTTCCAGAACGTCCAACCCATAGTCGTCAATCAGCACGTTCTTGAGGTTGCGGTAGCCGGATTCAGTGTCCCAGATGAACGCCTCCATGATCCCGGACTCGCCAATCGTGGCGTAACCCACGATCACCGACCCGTCGTGCGAAGTAGCCTCCGGCACAATCGAGCTTGCGTCGCCGGCATACGTGCCGAGACTGACCATCCCCTCCTGCTCGGCCCACCGGAAACCCTCTCCGAACTCCGGACCGGTCCCTGAGTAGCCGTATCCTATGACGGTTGATCCGTCGCCCGACACCGCGGTGGCGGAGCTGAATGTCTTCCCGCCGGGAAGGTCACCCAAGGCGACCATGCCGTCGCCCGCAGTCCATCGAAACGCCGTGTATTTCGCGCTCGTTGAACTCACCCCACCAACGGTGCCAACGCCGACGATTGCCGAGCCGTCGTCGGAGATGCCCGTGGCGCGGCTATAGAATCCCCCACCCGGCAAGTCGCCCAGACTGACCATTCCCGTCGATGCGGTCCAGCGGAACGCCGCTTCACCCTCCGGAGAACTGCCGCACCCGACGACCACTGAACCGTCGCCGGAAACGTCCGCGGCCACCGAGTGTGCGTCGGGGTCATCCAGCATCGTGCCGAGGTCAGCCATTCCGTAGGCTTCTGTCCACCGGAACGCCCTGCTCGGCTCGTTGCCCAGCCGACTCCGCCCGACGATGGCTGCTCCGTCTGAGGACACGCCGAGCGCCCAGCCGTCAGGCCTCCCCTGCAAGCCGCCGAGGCTGACCATTCCGCTTTCCTGAGTCCATCGAAACGGTTCTACGCCTGTCGGACCTCCCTGCTGGAAGAACCCGGTGGAACCGTGACCAACGATCGTCGACCCATCCGATGAGACGTTCAGCGCCGTGCTCAGATGGTAGCCACCCGGTAGATCACCGAGAGTCTGAAAGCTGGCGTCACCCAAAGAGAAGGAGGCAATCGCGTGCACCACAAGTGCCGCTACTATCGTGGTCAGACGTGTCTGCATACCATATCTCTCCTCTAGCATGTTCCTCGTGCGAATCAACTCAACGTGTTGGCGCGCGCAGCTGGCACGGTGCTATCATTGAATACGTTCGGTTTCTGCGCGACGAATGACGCGATGCCGAGCGCCTCTCGCTGCTGCAGGCCGCAAAGCGTGCTGTGGAATTCACTGCGCTCCATCCTCATTGTCGTCCACAAACCTCGGAGCGAGCTCCGTCGTCACTTTGTGCTCTGGATAAGCCTCGGACAAGGTGTCGAACGCTACGGCGGCTTGTTCGATATCACCGCGGTCCAACAGCACGCGGATCCGCTCCGCCAGAATGTGTGGCTCGTAGCGGACGCCAACCTCATGGTCGGCGATCCCGTCCAGGGTCCGGTCCGCGAGGTCGAAGCGCCCCAGCTCGCTCAGTAGTCGGCTGCGGCGCAGCGCCGCTGGGATGGCCCAATCGTCACGCGGAGCGAGGTCGACGATTCGCCCCAGCACGTCCGCCGCCTCCTGGCGTTCGGCTGCACCCGCAGTCGGCAGGTCCAGCAGCGCCGTCACCAGATCATGATGACAGGCGAGTCGCCTTTCGAGCGGCCAATCGGTTTGTTCGCACGCCCAGCGGCAGATGGCGATCTGGGCTGCGAGATGATGCTCACGACGTAGCCAGGTGAGCACCGACGTATAGACATCGTTCGCCGATCTCACGCCGGCGCGATCCTTGATCTCAGCCTGCAAAGACGTCACCGGGTCCGCCAGCCACGCCGCCGAACGCCGGGATTCAGCCTCGAACTCTTCCACGCGGCTCTCTGCGCCGGCGGAGCGGGAATCCCCCGGGTAGGCCGCGGTCAACTCGCGCAATCGTCCGGCAGCCGAAGCAGGCTGCCCGGTCCACGCCAGATTCTCAGCCGCCAGCCAAAGCGCGTCCGCAGCCGACTTCGCCCCAGAGGTCTGGGCGGCACAACGGTCCCAGGTCTCCGTCGAAGCCTGCCAGTCGCCCAACGCACGATAGACCCACCCCATCCGTAGCAGTGCCCGGCCCGCCCCGGCATCGGTTTCCGCAAGCTCTGCCGCCCGCTCGTAAGCGTCGATGGCCCGCGCCAGGCTTTCGGATCCGGGCGCGAAACCCATGCGCCATGTTGGGGTGAACTTTGGCCCGCCCTCCTCGTGGACGATGGTCACGTGATCCAGATCGAAAGGCGTAAGGCAATCCGCCAGGCGCATCGCGACCCGCGCACTGTACGGATGCTCCGAGCCGAACTCGTTCAAGAACATCGCGTATGCAGCGGCAGCCAGATCGTAGCGCCCCGATGCCGCCGATGCACGACCGTACATCACCAACAGATTCTCCCGCGGGCGTGATTCCTCGCCTGCCAGACCCGCCTCGATTTCCCGGCACTGATCCTCGAAGCCGGAAAGATCGTCCGCGCCAGCAGACGCGGCGGCTGGAGCGATGGGCCCGGCAGCAGGCTGGCCGCCAACCCCAGGTTCCAAGCGCGGATCAGAACCCGCCGCTGCTGCGCCAAGAAGGAACGGTAGTAGATAGACCGGGACTCTAGTTTTCGCGCTCATTCGGTGGACTCCTCTTTCCCGATTGGTTCACCAACTCAATACGATCCCGATACGATCACCTGGGTGTTTTCCATCCCAGTCAGTTGGCCCGGGGTCCCGACCTGTCGACTCCGATGCAACCATTGTACCGAAATCGTAGTTAGATCACAACACCAAGCGAGCATTCTGACTGGAATGCCTGTATTTGAACGCGTAAGCCAGCCCATTCCCCCCATGAGAGCTCTGCTGTGGGCGTTTGCGCGACTGGCAGAGTGACAGTAAGTGTCCCTGCCGCGTGAGAGAATCCAGGTGTTCAAGCCGCTCTATCAGTCGCCCCAGGAACTGGCGGAGCGGTGGTGCTGTGCCATATCAAGTGTGCATCGGACCGCGCGGCGATCACTGCTGGCGACGCGCCCAGGTGCACCGTCCCTGGCGTCAACCCCCAGCAAACATAGCGGGGCTGCGCGTATTGAGGCTCGATGCTCGCCTGGATTGCGCGCACCTGTACGGAAGCAACTCACACGGGGAAGTGCTGGTCCACAGGATCTGCAAGAGGGTGTGGCGTTAGCCGGTGAATTGTCCCCGGTAATGTCCACGGGGGCTACTACTCTCGATCAGTCCCCGATACGCCGAGGTCGAGGCGGAGCCGAGAGAACAGACGGGGATTCACGGCGAGCCCCACGGTGCCCCCTTGAATCGGGAGTCCGCTGAGATAGAATGAAGATCAGAGAATCCGGTGGATGAGGGCCTCCGTAAGACTGAGCAGCGATCGCTGCGGAGCTGGAAGTGCGGTTTCGTGCAGCGATCTCAGGCTGCAGCGCTGGATGCAACTCGAAAGGAATCAGCCATGAGAGCGTGGTCGTGGATCGTGAAACGTAGCCAGCCCACCTTCGTTCGGATTGGCTTCGCATCCGCCGTGCTGCTGATGCTTGTCTCCCCGGCCTTGGCAGATGTCCCCGGCCCCCCGGGGCCAGTCCCCGGCGGCGCATGTGGCGCCTTGGGCGGAGCTGGTGCCGCCTTGGCACTGTCCTTTGCGGGTCTCTGGCTGGTCAGGTTCAATCGCCGCTCGCGCCACTAGAGCGGGCGGACACTTGCCAGTCTGTGCTGGGTTGGCTCGCGCAGCTACTCCACATGCTCCGGATGGTGAAGCGCGCGGCCGCGGATTGAGTACCGAGCTTCGACGATCGGACTACCCGGAGTGTTTGACGCCTTCATCCCGGTCCTCCGCGGCTTCGGCCTGAGCGTTCTGGTCGAGACACCGATCCTCCTAATCGCGCTGTCGCCTCGGCACGGCTGGCGTTGGCGTCTCTTTGCTGGATTCTGGCTGACGGCTTGTACTTATCCGGTGGTGGCGTTGGTGCTGCCGTACCTGTTATCCCCCTCCGATTCAAGAGGTGCGTATCTCCTTGCGGCGGAGACATTCGCTCCTCTGGCGGAGTGCTGTCTGTTCTGGCTCGCCTTTGACCGCGGGCAACCCTGTCGGCGATCGGAGCTTCTCCGCAACTTCGGTGCGATTGTCGGGGCAAACCTGGTTTCCTTTGGGCTCGGAGCGCTACTCTGGGGGTGAGTCGAGCGGTTTGAGATTCAGCCAAGTCAGGTGACGCGGCGTTCGTGGCACCCGAATTGGGCTGGTTCGCAGCAAGGTACATGACCCTGAGAACCGGATTCACCGCCATGTCGAATCCTATCACCTGCGATGAGTCCAATCGGTGTATGACCGGGGGGCCATGGGTTTCGATTCCGCCCCGCAGCCTGGGCATCCTGGTCTCCTACGGCATCGCCCACATGATCGTGGATGCCTCGTGTGCCGCTCTGGTCGTCATGATCTCCAGGACGGACGGGAGCAACGCAACGAGAGTCTGGGGCCTCATCGTCTCCTACAGTGTTCTGGCGTTTGGCCTGCAGCCGTTCGTAGGGTCAGCAGTGGACCGCTGGCGCCGGCCCCGATTCGCCGCGGCGACCGGCTGCCTGCTGATTGTCTGCGCGGTGGGAATGCTCTATTCCGTTCCGGAACTCGCCATCGGCCTGGCTGGCGTCGGCAACGCGCTATTCCACGTGGGTGGAGGCGGCGTCAGCCTCAACTGCACGCCTGATCGGGCTACGGCTCCAGGGGTATTCGTAGCCCCCGGCGCCCTCGGACTTGCCGGCGGCGCGTTGTCTGCCACGAACGGCCTCCTCCCCATCTGGTGGTTTGCCCTGCTGCTCATCGGCGTAGCCGCCGCGCTCTCTCGCTTGCCTATCCCGGAGATGGACTACCGGCGACGTGAACTTAACGCGAAAGCGAGCTACGTCGAACTGCTGCTTCTGTTGCTGTGCTTCTCGGTTGCGGTTCGTTCGCTCATTGGCATGGTGGTGGTCGCCCCCTGGAGACCGAACCCGACGGTGCTTCTCATGCTGGCCGGCGCTGCTGCGCTCGGCAAGGGAATCGGCGGGATCCTGGCCGATCGCTTTGGGTGGCTGCCAGTCGCGATGGTCTCGGTGCTTACCTCGGTTCCTCTGGTTTGCTTCGGGGCTGCCGCTCCCCACTCACTCGTCTTGGGTATGCTACTGTTTCAGGTGGTGATGTCGGTCACCTTGGTGGCTATCGCCCGGTTATTCCCGGGCCAGCCATCGTTTGCGTTTGGGCTGCCGTGTCTAGCTCTGGTGATCGGCGCGATGCCCGTACTCGTTGGTTATGAACGTGCGTTTGCGAATCCCTGGACCATGAGTCTGTTTCTCCTGCTCTCGGCAGCCGCGCTACTGAAGAGCCTGACTGCTCTCGCCCACCTCAGGCCCCAAACGCATCCCGACCACCCCATCGCTGGAACACATGCACAATCTGGCAAACGACCGAGCCAAGGTACCGTACGATAGCGAGTGACCCAGCTGACTAAGCAAGAAGCTACGACTCTGCTCTTGCCGAACGAACACAGCATCGGTTGACGTACCTTCTCCAAGCAGCCTGGACTTCTTTCCCCCCACCACGTCTCTACGCCGACGGCGGCGTAACGGGCGCGGGTGCCACCTTCTGGCTGAGGGCTAGCTGCTGTCCCACGATTCTTAAGATGTCGTCAAGGGTGCGAATGCCCTGCATCACCGTCTCAGGCAATTCCCGCCGGATGATGGCTTCGACCGTGGAGACCAAATGCACAGTATCCAGCGAGTCGATCCCCATGTCGGCGAGGGGTTTGTCCAACTCGATGTCCTGCACGGGAACCTGGATGGTATCTGAAACCCACTGGAGTATCTCACCTTGCGAGGTTTCGAAGTCTCTCGCCATTGCGCTTTCTCCTGAACGTAACACCAGGCTCACAGATGACGATCCCGGTTGAGGGCTCCGTTCACCAACCCACACCACTCGACGGTGGCAACCAAGCGATCCAGCCCGGGGGGTGAGTTTGGCCCCCCGGGCTGGGCTGCGTTAGTCAAGTTGCAGTTCACATCTCGTGCACTCGAATCGAACCGGCTCGAGCCTACGGAGCGAACCAGCACAAACCGCTTACGATCGGAGCGATGTCCAGTGCGTTGACGCTACCGAGTCGGTCGACGTCGGCACGGGGGGCGGCGGCGGCGCCCACCGTCTTGAACCAGTTCAAACCACTAACGACAACAGCGATGTCCAGTGCGTTGACGTTGCCGTCGCAGTTCACGTCCGAATCCGGACAGGTCGCATTGGGAATCGCGCCGCCCGGGCACGCGTAGATGTCCACGCACGAGCAGCAGATGTCCATGGTGCCATCAGTGTTGTACGTGATGTCTTCGTGACACTCGAATCCCGGCGGGCAGTCGCCACGGCAGAGTGGTGCCTCGACACCCGTCTGCATCCGGATGTTCGCCGTCGTCGTTCCCGCCATACCGTCTAGCACGCTGCCCGGGCAGCCCACGAACTCGATCTGGTAGGTGATGTCGAAGAAGCTGTCCACCGCGAAGCTGCCGCTGGGCAGCTGCCGTAGCGTCGTCTCGCCCGGACTGGGCAGGCCGTTGTCCGAGCCGCCCGTAACTCTGAGGGTGCAGAAGTCGGGGTCACCGAACAACTCGCCCTGGAGGCGGAACATGTCCGTGTCGAACGTCTGCACGGGGTCGCCCGGGTTGCGCGGACCGGTATGCACCTCGCACCCTACCTGTACGGTCAGATTCCGAGCGAACGAGGAGAGGTCACCCGTGCCCTGGATCGACAGCTCCAAGTCCGAGCTGAAGCAATCCATCTGTCCGCCGAGGTCTCCACCGTCTTGCTCGCAGTCCACCAGCGCCGGATCCGAGCACACGCTCGGGCCGCCCGGGTGACGGTCGCAGATGAAACTCTTGTGGATTGGAGCCAGCTCGATGGTCGTCGGAGGAACCGTGACCGGCAGACCGTCGATGATCTCGTGAACTTCGTCCGCACTGAGGTACTCACAACCATCCGGCGGGAGCGTGATCGTCCCCAACGGTCCCTCGGGAACCGTACACGGATCCTCCAAATCCCGGGCACCAGCTGCGGGAGCGACGAACTCCACGTGACACTCGTTGTCCGGTCGGCAGTCACAGTCCGTGACCGTAGTCTGACCGGTCGCCGGGTCGAAGTTCACGCACGCCGGGGTACACACATCGTTGGCGTCATCACACGTGGTCGGTTCACACGCGGATCCGTCAAAGTTCGGCTCGCAAACCGGCTCATCATCAATGCAATCGCAGCACAGGTCGTACGATCCGTCAGGGTAGAGCGTCAGGTTCTCATCACAGATCTCGCCCGGAGGACACCCGCCGATGCAGCTCGGCGCAGCGCCGGTTTGCATGCGGATGGTCGCCTGAGTCGTCCCGCCCATGCCCTCAAGGACGCTGCCCGGGCAGCCCTGGAACTCGATCTGATAGGTGATGTCGAAGAAGCTATCCACAGCGAAGTCGCTGCCAACACCGCCCGTACGCGTGAGCGTGGTGTGGCCCGGGCTGGGCAGGCCGAAGTCCGTTCCACCCGAAACCCTGAACGTGCAGAAGTCCGGATCTCCGAACAGCTCGCCTTGCAGCCTGAACATGTCGGTGTCGAAGTCCTGCACCGCATCGCCCGGATTCCGCGGCCCCGTGTGGATCTCGCAACCCACCTGGGGGAAGAGCGTACGACTGAAAGTATCCAGATCGCCCGTACCACTGACCTGCAATTGCAGCGTGGATTCGAAACAGTCCATGCTTCCACCCTGCGAACCACCGGTCTGCTCGCATTGGGCCATCAGCGGATCCGAGCACACTGGAGTGACATCCGCTCCCTGACCGCAGATGAAGTCCAGGTGTATCGGCTCCAACACAATCGTCGTCGGCGGATCGGAGACGGGAAGCCCGTCAAGAATGACGTGGAATTCCTCGGGACTGAGGTACTCGCAGCCGGCTGGCGGCAGCGTGACCGTCCCGCCCGTGTTGGTGACTACACAAGGATCGCCACTCCGCGCCGCAGGTGCCGCTGCGTCCACATGACACTCCTCAGGATCGCGGCAATCACAATCGATGATCATCGTCGTGGCGGAGGAGGCGTCGTAGAACGCACATCGGGGAAGGCACTCCTCCCCAGGGAAGGCGCAGGTCGTCGGCTCGCAGCGCTGGCCGGCTGGGTCGGGAAGGCAGTCAGCAGGAATCCCTCCCGCCTGCATCTGCACCGTGCCCGTCGTCGAACCGGATGCGCCACCCAGGGCGCCGCCCGGCGTCCCTTGGAAGTCAATCGTGTAGGTGATGTCGAAGAAGCTATCGACCTGAAAACTGCTACCCGGAGGTCCCAGGCGCGTCAGCGTGGTGTGACCTGGGCTGGGCAGCCCGTAGGTAGCCCCTGCTGTAATGGTAAGTGTGTCGAAATCCGGATCCCCGAAGAGGCTCCCCTGGAGCTGAACCATCTCGGTGTCGAAATCCTGCACGGCATCGCCCGGATTCCGCGGACCTGTCGCCGTCTGACAGTACACCGGCAGCGTAAGGCTCCGGTTGAACCCCGCCAGTCCGCCGCTGCCAACCATCTGGAGTTCCAGATCGGAGAGGAAGAACTCCTCCTCCCCGCCCAGCGGTCCGCCCGGGGTTCCACAGTGTGGGACGGGACCCCTCTCGCAGATGAACTTGACGTGGATCGGGGCCAGCTTGATGCTCGTGTTGGCTGGCAGCCCGTCGATGATCTTGTGGACTTGGTCCGCCGTCAGATACGCACAACCGTCGGGAGGCAGACTTACCGTGCCGCCGCCGTCATCCACAACTTCGCACGGATCCACCTGCGCTTGAGCGCTACCTCCCGCGATCAGCAACGCGCCGATCGCAATCAACCGAATCATCTTCTTCATCACAAAGCCTCCTTTGCTTGGTTTCGTTGAACCCGCCTCCGCCGATGCTGCGGCATTGGACAGGCTGTATACTCCGACTTGATCAAGTGCCATGTGTTGACTCCCCAGCGCCACAGCTCTGCGCGACGCGTTTGCCCAGCCCTGTTCGATCCTCAATGAGGCCTTCCGGCCCGGCCCTGGAGGACTATTCATCCACTAGTGACACAATAGCGACAAGAAGACGGCTTCTGACACATCTAAGGAATATCCCTACATCAGTACCGGGGTGATACACCCATCGTCAGGTCAGGCGAGCGCTGGATGGATGCGCGCCCCATGGCTTCCACTCCCGCGCTGAGCACGGATGAGGCCGCAATGGAACTTCAAGCTCCTGTCAGCTTAGCTGATTGCTGTCACACGCATCAATCGGACGAATGCCTAGGGCTTTTTCTTACACTCGCATCGACGTGCCAGTCTGATCGGACGTGGTCCTGGTGAACTCGCCTTGAGGAGGCGTGCCGGGAAGGTCAGGGCCTGGGATTGACCTGACCATCCGAGACACTAAACTAGGGGAGTCATGGGCCTCAACGAGCGAACATCACACCGAAGCGCGATCGTCCCCGCCGGGGGTGGCCGGCTGGACCTCGTGGACATCTGTTGTTGTCCGGCTACGCGGAGGACCTCTCGCTGGGGTACGTGACTGCCAAAGCCGACCGGTAGGTTTCTCGACCCGCAGCTGAGCCCTGCGGGTCTTTTTTTGGATGGATTCATGTCTCTCGATGAGGAAGGACAGGCGGTGTCAATGTTGCCCGAAACCGGCTCGGCGGAGCCCGTGTCCGAGTCCAGCAACCCGGAAGCGCTCGTAGACTGGGCGTTGCACCGCTTTGCGGGACAACGTACGATCATGACCAGCGCGTTCGGTATGGAAGGGTGTGCGCTGATCGACATGATCGCACGCCGGACCTCGGCGTTCACGGTTGTCTACCTGGACACGGGGTTCTTCTTCCCCGAAACCATGACACTACTGGAGCGATTGATCCAGCGCTATCCCCGTATCGACTTCGTCAATCGGGGCACAACGCTGAGCCCGCAAGAGCAGAAGGAGCGCTACGGAGATGAACTCTGGAAGCGCGACCCCAGTCGGTGCTGCCAGCTACGCAAGATCGAACCCATGAAGGCGGTGATGGAGGAGGCCGACGTCTGGGTCACGGGGCTGAGACGCTCCCAGTCGGCGACGCGTCAGCACCTGCGGGTGGCCGAATGGGACTGGCGGTACGACTTACTCAAGATCAACCCGCTGGCAAACTGGGAGCGCCGGGATGTTTGGGAGTACGTCCAGCGGCACGACGTTCCGTTCAACGCGCTGCATGTGCGTGGCTACCCGTCGATTGGATGTACGCACTGTACGGCGCCGGTGGAGGGATCCGAGGTAACCGATTACGTGCGCGACGGGCGCTGGTCCGGGCAAGACAAGACGGAGTGCGGCCTGCACGGCGACGGGATCTGATCCGGCGACCGTGCGATCCGCAAGGCGCGAAGACGGCTGGGCCTGAGGTCGACCATAGGCCTCGGCGACGGGAGGTGTGCGACGATGGCATCGGCAGACGGTGTGCCTCCGGAGTCCAAGGGTGAGCGGATCAAGCGGGACAGCAGGTTTTTGCGCGGCACGATTGAGCAGGGTCTATCCGCGGACAGTCCGGGGTTCGAGCGCGACGACGTTCAGGTGCTCAAGTTCCACGGTGTCTATCAGCAACGTCTTCGGAATGTCCAACAGACCGAGGGGCCGGACCAGGCTGCAGCAAAGCATCAGTCGATGGTGCGCGTCAGGATACCTGGGGGCCGGTTGACCGCCATACAGTTCCTGGAGTTGGTGCGTATCGCGGATGAGCTAGGCAATGGAACGTTGCGGGCCACCTCTCGCCAAGGCCTGCAATACCACGGCGTGGTCAAGCCCAAGCTCAAGGCACTGATCGAACGTATCAACCGAGCCATGCTGACCACGCTGGGCGCGTGCGGGGACGTTTCGCGCAACGTGATGGTTTGCCCCGCTCCCGCCGCGACGCCGGCGCGGGAGCGTGTCCTGGGAATCGCCGAGGACATCGCCCGAGAGTTGAGCCCAGCGACCGGCGCATATCATGAAATCTGGTTGGACGGCAAGAAGGCGGAGGCGGGCATAGCCGAAGAGCCGTTTTATGGCGCGCGGTATCTGCCGCGGAAGTTTAAGGTCGGTCTGGCCATGCCGGGCGACAACTGCATCGATGTGTTCACGCATGATCTCGGGATCGTACCGGTCGTAGACAACGCGCGCCTGCGCGGGGCCAACCTGTTGATCGGCGGCGGGTTGGGGATGACACATAGTCGGGGTGACACGTTTGCGCGATTGGGTTCACCGTTGGGGTTCGTCGCGCCGGAGCACGTCGTGGAGGCCGTCCGAACCGTAGCCGCCCTGTTCCGGGACCACGGCAACCGAGCGGACCGGCGGCACGCGCGGCTTAAGTACCTGGTGGAGCAGTGGGGAGTGGAGCGCTGCCGGGCGGAGTTCGAGTCCCGGGCCGGCTTTGCCCTGACGCAATCCGTGAAGGTGGAGGAGTCGCAGGATCACCATCACCTGGGGCGCCACGACTCGGGGGACGGCACCTTTTACTATGGCGTGTACTTGGCCAACGGGCGGATCGGTGACCAGGGAGAGCACAGACTGCGCTCCGCGCTACAGGTCGCCGTCGAGGAGCTGCAACCGAACGTAATCCTCACGCCACAGCAGAATATGCTCCTGGCCGGTTTGACCGAGGACGGGATCGAGCGGCTGGAACGGATCCTCGATCAGCATAGGGTGCCGCGTTCCGCCGCGGTTTCGCCCGTGCGAAGCCACTCCCTGGCCTGCGTCGCGCTGCCCACGTGCGGGCTGGCCATCACGGAAAGTGAACGCGTGATGCCCGCGTTACTGGATGAGTTCGAGGGAGCGCTCGAGCAGCTCGGTCTGGGCCATGAGCGGATCAATCTCCGCGTGACGGGTTGTCCGAACGGCTGCGCGCGTCCCTGCACGGCGGAGATCGCCTTCGTCGGGCGTAAGCCCGGCCGATATGACATCTTCGCGGGGGGAAGCGGAACCGGCGACCGACTCGTCGGATTGTACGCTGAGGGTATCCCGCTGGCTGACCTCGTCGAGACCATCCGCCCACTGCTGCTGAGCTGGCGGGACGGTCGCCAACCGGGCGAGCCCTTCGGAGACTACTACCAGCGCGCCCACTGCGGAGGAGAGCGGCGTCATCTTCTGACCGGGGCGGAAACCCCTGCCGGTGGCGCAGAGTCGTCGGAGAGCAGCGCATGAGTACCCTGATCCTGGCTGCTTACGGGAGCAGTTCCAGTGGGTGCATCTCCGAGAAACTGCGCAGTTGCGCGGTGGAGTTGGGCGCCCTCGGGCGTTTTGAGGAAGTCACCACGGCTTTTCATCGGGGCACCCCGAGCTTCTGCGACGTGCTGGCCGGCCTGAGCGCCGGTGAGGTCATCATCGTTCCCCTGCTGACTAGCGCGGGACACACCTACCAGGACATCATGCCCCGCGAGATGGGGCTGTCCGGATCGGTGACTCGGCGGGAGGGGCAGACGATTCGCGTCACCTCGGTTCTGGGAGAGCATCCGCGGGTCACCCAGGCCATCGGCGAGCTTGCCCGACAGGCGCTCGTGGACCATGGGCCGCTCCCGGAGGCGACCTCGCTTGTGCTGGTGGGGCACGGCACGGGCTACAATCCTGACAGCGCCGCCGCGACGATGCACCACGTGCAGTTGTTGCAGCGGGACGAGAACTTCACCGAGACCATCGCAGTATTCCTCAACCAACCGCCGCGCGTGGAGCAGGCTTTCGCGCTGACTTCCGCCCCTACCCTGGTAGTCATCCCCAACCTGCTGGGGGGCAGCCTGCACGTTACGCGAGACATCCCGGCGCGATTGTCCGTGCCGATGGTGAACCAGACCTATCCGCCCCCCCCCGCGCAGGTTCACGGGCGGCGGGTCATTCTGACGCGTTCTCCGTACGAGGTCCTTCCGCTCGCGGAGGTCGTTCTGGATCTGGTCGCCCAGTTGGAGGAGTCGCCTGGGTCATGAGCGCTGCGCGAGAAGATACGGCTTGCGGCACGGTACACCTGGTTGGCGCAGGGCCCGGCGATCCCGAGCTGATCACCGTGCGTGGTTTGCGCCTGCTGCGGGCCGCGGATGTGGTTATCCACGACCGCCTTGTCGCCCACGCACTACTGGATGAAGTCGGAGCGGATGCCGAGGTGATCAACGCCGGCAAGCACCCTGGGCATCAGCGACTAACCCAACAGGAGATCAACGCGCTCTTGACCGGGCGGGCGCGAGAGGGTTTGGCGGTGGTGCGGCTCAAGGGTGGGGATCCGTTCGTGTTCGGTCGCGGGGGTGAAGAGGTCCAGGCGTGTGTCGAAGCCGGGGTGCCGGTGGTGGTGGTCCCCGGAATATCCAGCGCCCACGCGGTTCCCGCAGCGGTGGGTATCCCCGTCACCCATCGCGGCTTGGGGCGGGCCTACGCCGTGGTCACCGGGCAAACCGATCCGCAGTGTGGATCGAGTGAGCTACCCTACGCCAGCCTGGCAGGTCTCGACACGGTCATCGTCTTGATGGGCCGGTCCAACCTGGCGGAGATCACCGCGCGGCTGATGGCCGCCGGACGTGCGGGAAGCACTCCTGCATCCTGTGTGGAGATGGGGTGTACTCCGGAGCAGCGCAGCGTGCTGGGCACGTTGGAGACGATCGCCGCCCAAGCCGCCGCCCACCCTCTTCGGGCGCCCGTGGTAACAGTGATTGGGGAGGTTGTCAGCATGAGCGCCGCCCTGGACCTGGCGCCGGCGCTATCCGCGCACGCCTCCCTGCCACTAAGCCGAAGTAAAGAGGAAGGTGCACCACCACACGCCTGAGCCTGCGACCGCGTAGCCCCTCGAACACATCGATCACTGCCGACCGATCGCGCGGGTCACCTGATCCAGGCGCAGCCTAGTCTTCGGTGAGGAGCCCGGGAACACATCTACGACGCGCAACTGGCGGTCGAGGAGGATGGACAAAGGAACCCTGGTGTCCGGAGTTTCGTACACTTTGCCCAGGTCGGCGGGCTCCAGCAGGTAGACAGGGTAGGTCACGCCCATCCGCCGGAGGACGGAGCCAATCTTCTCTCGAGCGTCGAGCCTGTCTACGCTGAGCCCTAAGACTCGTAGCCCCCCAGATTCGTTGCGGGCGTGGAGTCGCTGCAGCTCCGGCATCTCGGCGGCACACTGCTGACACCAGGTCGCCCAGAAGCTAAGGAGCACTGGGCGCCCGGGCTCGAGGAGGCCCGCAAGAGTGTGGCGCTTGCCGTCCAGCCCCACCACTGTGAGATCGGGGAGCGGCTCTCCCGGTTTGATGGCCAGAGTCTTGAAGCGATCCTCGAGCGGCGACAGCGGCGCGGGCAAACTGAAACGCTGCTCCGCAACACGTTGAACCATCTCCCGGCCTTCGACGAGAAGCACGGATTCCCCTGCCTCGGGTCCGGCGAAGCGCTGTCGGAGGCCCGATGGCCAGAGAACTTCCATCCACTCGGCACGCTCGTCTTGGCCCAGGCCGAAGAGGACTCTGGGGTCAGACTGGGAGAGAAACCCGGCGCCCGCACTCTTGATCTGGGTGAGCACCCCGGCGGAGGTCTTGAGCCATACAACGGCGCCAAAAGCGTCCCACCCGCTACGTGTGCCCCGCAAAGCGACCCGGACGAAGTTGAGATCCTGGCCGACCTGATTGCGAAACAACAAGTGGGCTGGCCCGTGCATCGCCCGGAGGAAGATGTCCTGGTCTCCGTCATTGTCAAAATCGGCGAACACGGCACCCCGACCATCGGAGACCGAGTCTGCCCCGGACACGCCGGAAATGTTCAGGTAATGTCCGTCGCCCAGGTTAATCTGCAGCAGATCGCGCTCATAACCGCTGAAGGAGAAGTCCTCGGAGAACATCTCCGCCTGACGTTTAGAGAAGACCCGGGAGCCTCGCGTATCGCCACCATTCTCACTCGAGTTTCCAGACGCCACGACCTGGCGCCAGAAAAGACTTCACGTATCCTTAAGTGTCTTACCGGAGATGAAGCCGTTCGGGGTATAGAGGTCCTGCCAACCGTCGTTGTCCATATCGAAAAACCCGCCTCCCCAAGCCCACCCTCCCGAGAACGGCCCAGCCTCCGCGCTGACCTCGCGGTAGGAACCTTGGCCGAGGTTCTCGTACAGGGCGTTCCCGGCGGCGAGGTTCTCCAGCACACCCTTGTGGGGCAGTTCCTCGTTGCTGAAGCGGGCCAGAATGCGCCGCCCGGCAGTCGAGGACATCCGGGTCACGTGCAGATCGACGTCGCCGTCATTGTCATAATCTCCGAAGCTGACGCCCATACCGTATCCGTGGTCCACCACACCACGTTTGGCCGCCAGGTCGTGGAAGCGCTTCCCCGAGTTCACGTAAAGGGCGTTCCCACCTCCGTAGTCATTGGCAACGTAGAGGTCCAGGTCTCCATCAGTGTCGATGTCAGCGAACTGCGCGGCGTAGCTCCATCCGGTGTTGGCGACCCCCCACTCCGCCGCTACCTCCCGGAACGTGCCATCGGCCTGACTGACGAAAAGCAAATTGGGGTTTCCGTTGGTCGCCCCGTCCCAGCGATCCGGAAGGATCTCCCCGTACCGATTGTAGCAAGCTACGTAGATGTCCGGCTTGCCGTCCTGGTTGACATCGCCGGCTACCGCGGAGAAGCCCACAGCGCTGCGGGCAACTCCAGCCGAGTCAGAGATATCCCAGAAGACCAGCTTCCCGTCAGGCTTCAGTCGGTTCTCCAGGAGAACCTGTTCACCGATGCTGGAGAGGAACAGATCCTGGTCGCCATCGTTGTCGTAATCGAGGAACAGAGGCGCCACACTCGTGGTGCGCAGAAACTTTGCTCCGACAGCCTCCGCACGATCGACAAAGGTGCCGTTGCCCTGGTTGAGGTAGAGCGAGTTCCCTTGGGGAGCGGTGATGCAGATGTCTACGAAACCGTCGCCATCCACATCCGCGACAGCAGCTCCGTAAGCGGCGAACCCCGGATCAGACCGCTCCAGGAAGTGCGGAGCGCTGGCACTCAATCCTGCCGGCTGGGATACCTCGCTGAAGATCTCCCGAACGGAGACCATCGAGTCCAGGCTGCTGAGCGCAAAACGCGTGATCCGCCAGCCCCCTTCCGGACCCTGGCGTGCGGACACCCGGGCCTTTCCGCGGACCCACTCACGCCGGCCCTGCGCATCACGGGCGACTAACCAGAGAGCAATCCCCGCGTCAATCTGTGCGTCGTGCGGCTGCACCGCTGACTTCTTGACCTTGAAGCGCGCGTCTTCCACCTGGGAGAAGCCATTGAGGAAAGTGCATAGTGAGCCGACCATCTCCGCATGGGTAAGCAGGCGGTCCTCTGAAGCGAGCGGCCATGAGCCGCGGTGGATCCACTTGGTTTCGTGACGCAGTTCGCCTCGCTGCCGGGGGAAGGGTGTACCCTGCACCTGTTCGGCGAAATGGGCACCGATCCGGGACGAGTCCCCGGCGCGGACCGCCACGGACAGGTCCAGCAGAGCGTTGGCAAAGGATTCTGTCTGCTCTTCGATCTGCTCCATCCGGGCGTCAGGGTCGGCTGCGCCTGGGGCAGCTCGGCATGGGACACCGTTCTGGGCGAGCAGGGCGATCCACGTAATCGCGACGATGGTCAGTTGAACCGACCTGTTGGCATAGCAGTCTGCCTGGATAAGTGCCCGCATGTTCAACCTCCCGAGGATTCCGGAACTGTGTTCGTACGGTTCAACGCAAGGTGGACCGCCACGGGCCACCTGCAGACCGCGGGCACATGATGCGCCGGCGCGGCAGGCGAATTCGAGATCGCCGATGTAGGGAATATAGCTCCCCGACCCGCCTTTGGGATAGTTGCCCCACTTCGACGACAGATCAACTATCAGCCGTGCATCTAGGGATTTTTCTTATGCCAGGAGGCCCCGGCTCGCGCGCTGCGAGTCTCCCCCAAGACGGAGCAGTTGCGGGCATCTGTTGGGACATGTGCGCCGTCGAGCTCTTGTCGTCGCAACGCCTAGAGCAGCATGAGTCCAAACGTAGCGTCCGGCGTCTCGCCGGACGTCTTCTATTCTCGGCCTGCGGGAACGCAGGCCGCTACATTTGGATTGAGATTGCTCCAGCCGCAGCGCCGTGCAAGGAAACGCGCCGCACCTGGAGGATAGCGCCGTCACGGTGATCCGGACGGCCTCGGCTCCTGCTGGGTCTGCACCATGTGCGACAGTTCGACGAGAGAATCAACCCGCATCTTGGTCATGATGTGGCCGCGATGCACGTCGATGGTCTTGCGGCTGAGGCCCAACTCGAAGGCAATCTGTTTGGGGGCCTTACCCGTAGCCAACATGCTCATCACCTCGCGCTCCCGCCGGGTGAGCTTGGCCATGCGTGCGGCGACATCAACGCGCTCCGCCTCTGCGTGTCGGGTGCGCACGTCGGCAGCCAGCGCCGAGCGGATACGGTCCAGCAGCAGCGGTCCCTTGTATGGTTTCTTGATGAAGTCCACGGCACCGGCTTTCATCGCCCGCACCGCCTTCTCAACGTTGCCGTGCGCCGAGATAATGATGACGGGTATCCGCATTCCCTCCGCCAAGAGCCGGTCCTGAAGATCCAGTCCGCTCATCCCCGGCATACGTATGTCCAGGAGCACACATCCGGGCCTACTTCGGTCGTAGCCTTCCAGGAAGGCTTGAGCATGAGGGTAAGCCTCGACGGCGAGACCTACCGATTGCATCAAGCGCTCCAGCGATTCGCGTACGGCTTCATCATCATCCACCACAAACACGGTAGGTTCAGGACTGGTCACGAGAGGTTCCTCCAGCGGTCGGCAGGGTGAATCTGAATGTGGAGCCCCGGTCCGGATTGTCGATCGAGCTCAGACGCCCGCCATGGGCCTCGATGATGGTCTCGCTGATGGACAACCCCATCCCCATACCTTCCGGTTTGGTGGTGAAGAACGGATCGAACACCTGGTCGGAGATCTCTGCGGGAAGCCCACGTCCCGTGTCGCACACCGCCAGCTCGACCATCGCATCCTCGGGCTTGGAGGTTTGCAGGGTCACGTGCCGGTCCTCCGGAGCGTTGTCCGCCATAGCTTCAAGGCCGTTGCGCAGCAAGTTCACGACGACCTGCTCGATCTGGATCGCTTGCACGTTCACCTCCGGAAGTCCGTCGGCCAAGTCCATCCGGAGGGTGGTTTTCTGGTGGCGCAGCTCCGACTCCATCAGCGCCACCGCCTCTCGTACCACCGCATTCAGGCTGACCGAGGTCCGCCGCGGCTCGCGCTTGCGTACGAAGTCGCGCACGTGCTCAATCATCTCCCCGGCACGTTCCGCCTGCCCCGCGGCGCGTTCCATGTCTTCCAGCAGCGTGCCCGGATCCCGGGCGCCTCCTCGAATCCTCTCGAGACAGGCCTGGATGTAGTTGACAATCGCTGCCAGCGGCTGATTCAGCTCGTGGGCCAGTCCGGTGGCCATCTCCCCCATCGTCCCCAGCCGGGCTACGTGGGCCAGTTCAGCTTGGTGCTGGCGGGCGCGCTCCTCTGCGCGAACCCGCGCGGTGATGTCACGGGACAACTCGATGACCTGCACAACCTCGCCGTCTTCGTCGAGGATCGGTGACGCACTGATCTCCACGACGACAGCGCTGCCTCCCGCGTCGAAGTGCGTGTGCGTGACGGTTACCGGAGCCTTTGTGGCAACTACATCCCGGAGCGGGCAGGGGTGCTCAGCACCATCACAAGGCTGGTCACGGCGATGGGAGAACTGATGACACGCAAGGCAGCCGGAGGTGAGAAATTCCCTGCCCGCCATCTCCCGGGCCGCCCGATTCGACAGAACCACACGGTAATCCCGGTCGATGACCAGCAGAGGGTCGGTCGTCCCATCGATGACCTTCTGCAAGAACCCCCTCGACTCGCGCAGCGCCGTCTCCGCGCGCTTGCGCTCGCGCACGTCGCGAATGATCCCGGCAAACAGACGCCGGCCGGGCAGGCGCACCTCGCTGACCGCGCTCTCGATCGGAATGGCCGTTCCGTCTTTGCGCAAACCCACGCGCTCGCGCGCGACGCCGATACCCTTCGCTTCCCCGGAGCGGATGTGGTGGGCGACGTGCCCCTGGTGCT
>JAAEQG010000956.1 GCA_024231775.1 bacterium | reverse complement strand
GACATCGCCCGCATTCTGGTGGACAAGGGCGACGTGGACCAGGCCCTCGAGCTTCATCAGGAGAGGCTGGCCGTCTTCGACGACCTCGGGGACCGCCGCTCGCGCGCGGTCACCCTCGGCGACATCGCCCGCATTCTAGTTGCCAAGGGCGAGGTGGATCAGGCCCTCGTGTTTCAGCAGGAAAGGCTGTGTGTTAACGAATCTCTCGGAGATCTTGACGGTATCGCGGCTGCCCTGTGGGACATCGCCCAGATTGATCTCCAAAGGCAAGACCTTCAGTCAGCGGAGCCAAGGCTGAGCGAATCCTATTCGATTTTCCTCAAACTGGGTCGGCTCGAAGGCATCTGTATCGTCGGACTCTACCTCGGGCAGCTGCTCTGCCGCGGCGGCCAGACCGAAGAGGGCCGGACCATCCTGACCCGCTCCCGGGATGGTTTCCGGCACCTCGGCCAGAACGACCTCGCCCGGCGGGCCGATGAGGCGCTGCAGCAGCTGCCGGGCGATGACAACCGGCCGGGCTGAGGACATGGGAACGCACCTTGCTCAGAGATCCGCGGCATCGACCAGGGCCCGGGCGGGCCGGAACAGACCGCTTGACGCAGTCATGGCGTCTTCTGGCGTCTTCCAGCCCCGAGGCGGAGACCGTGGTGGAGGCCCGGGCCGGTCCGACGCTCCGACGCCCGATGTTCGGAGCCCGGAGGGCGGCATATGGTAGCCTCGGGTGTCAACCCGTGGCGGAGTGGCGGCGGCCAGGTTTCTGGTATCAGGATTTCCTCCTACGGACTCTGGCTGGTCGTGGAAAGTGAGCTGCCAACAGGAGACGGCGCAACCCTGCGTCGTAAGCAGCTTTGATTGAGGCGAGAAGATGATTTGCTGGGAGCGAGGCCGTTACGCGATCGAGATGACCGATGAGCCCGCCTACTCATTCGGTTCGGGGGACAACGCGCGCTTGTACCGCTTCTTGGAATCGGAGTGTTACCCGTTGTCGGAACACTACATCCTGTGCGCGCTCGATGGTGAACCTTGCGCCTCTGCCGTCCTGAGTGCCTCAGGCGGGGGAACGGAGGTCCACGAGAATTCCTGCGTGCTCTTGGAGGATCGTTGTCTTGTTGCGGTAGGCGATCGAGTGGTGGCCCTTGGCCTTCCCGATTTCCGACTGCTCTGGCAGGCCAAGGCGGATGATATCACCTGCTTCGGATTGTTTGTCACGCCCGACGAGAGGCACGTTGTGGTGCATGGCGAGCTCAGGATCAGCAAACTAACGGTGGACGGTGACAAGGAATGGGAGTTTACGGGTCGAGACATCTTTACTGGCGCGTCTGCAATCGAAGGAGACGCTGTCGTGGTTACGGATTTTGATGGCTACCAGTACTCCATTGATCTCGAGCTCGGCACCGGGAGGATCGTAGGGTCCAACGGAATTGAGAAAAACAGATTGTCCCGTCTCGCGTCCAACTTCTGGCGCTTCGTCAAGGGGAGGAGATAAGCCATGGAAGGGCGCATTCCCCTTTTTCCGGTCGTGCGGCTGGGCGCGCCAAAGCCTGTCGCGGCATGGGATTCCGGGGTGAACCAAGCGCGCTTCTCGGCGGGGGGTAAACCCCCG
>JAAEQG010000955.1 GCA_024231775.1 bacterium | reverse complement strand
TATACAGCTTGGCTGGTGGATGGGTCTGCCCGATCGACGGAGCTTGGTGTACGGTGGTCTCCAGGCGCTTCTGCACGTGAACGGCTTCGCCTATCCACTGCTGGAGCGTGGTGGTCAACTGCGAGAGCTGCTCGATCTTCTCGCTGGCACCTAGGCTGGTCTGAGACAGATTGGCGAAGACTTTCTTGACGGCTCGACAAACCGTGGTCAGTTGAAGGGCCTTCTGCTTGGCTTCACAGACCACGGTCTGCGGTTCGGCGAGCAGGCCGTTGATCTCCGCCCGGAGCGCATCGGTAGCTATCTGGGCCTGTTGAACAGTAGTCTCCAGAGCTTCGTTCTGCTGGGTCAGTTGCTCGAGAGTCTTCTGGTTGGCGTGCATGGCGTCACGATCCAGCTTGAGCTCGGCGGCTGATTTCGAGACCCGTTCGGCCATCCGTTCGTAAGCGTTGCACTGACTCCCGAGACGTCCCATGGCCGCGGCACACTCCTCCTTGACGGTTTGCAGGCGCTGGGCTGCGTCTCTTCCCTGGCCGACCTGGTCATTGAGGTGACTACTCAACTGCTGCCTGATCTCCTCGCCCTCAGCGAGGTCATTACTCAGCCGCTCCAACTCCGGTTTAAGCGGCTTGAGCTCGTCGAGCAACTCCTTGGCGTCCTGCGTCCCCTGGACGAGTTCGCGGGCACGCTCTCCCGTTCCCGTCGCAAGCGTGCACACCTCCCGGATCAGCCCCTCGACTCTCTCCGCAGCCTCCGCGGCGCTCTTGGTCGCAGCCTGCTGCCGTGATCCGATGAGCTCTCCTTCCGCCTGGGCCCGGGTGATCTCGGCGCAGAGCGTATCGGATTGGCATCCGGCTTCCTCGATCGCCGCGGCGATGGTGTCATGTTGTCGGGTGAGCTGCACTTCTCCCTGTTCAATCAGCGAGGTGACTTCACCATTGAATCCGGTGACGGTCTGGCGGAGATCACCGGCCTCCGCAGACGCGGTCTCCAGGGCCATGCGCGCGTCCGCCGCGTGGGCCAGGCCTTCGTCGAGTGAATCCTGCGTGTGCTGGATGCGTTCGTGCATGTCGTACGCGGACGTGGTGATGCTACACAAAGCTGCCTCCGCCTCTACGGCAGCGTGCGTGCAAGCCGTAAGCTGGGCCGCCTTCTCTTCAGCATAGGTTGCTCCGCAGCGTAGTTGACCGGTCAGCTTCTCCGCGTGGTGGGCCACCTCGGTCAGGGTGGACTGCTGCTGGTCGAGCACGTGTTGACTTTGCTCGGTGATCTCACCTGATTCTCGCTGGATGTCCTTGACTCTGGCGGTGGCGGATTCGAGTTCCTTGGCTGCTTCTCCGGTAGCGGTGGCGAGGATGTCTCGTTCGGTGCGGCTCTTCTCGAGCATATTCTCCAAACGCGTGGCAACATGCCCAGCGTCACCGATGGTCGCCGCGGCGGTCGTGGCGTCCTCGACCAGCCGCTGCAGAGCTTCCTGCCTTGGAGCCACCCTGGATTCGGTCTGCTGGGCAATCTTCTCGAGATTGGCGGTGGTCTCCGCCGCGACCGCACTCAGACTGCGCTCTGCATCCTTGGTGAGCGCTTGTGCTTCACGCGTCAGTTGCGTGCAGGCCTCCACTACATCCTGCTTGGTGCGGTCGGTGAGATCCGTGAGGTTGGCGGTGGTCGACGCCGCAACCGTACTCAGACTGCGCTCTGCGTCCTTGGTGAGCGCTTGTGCTTCACGCGTCAGTTGCGTGCAGGCCTCCACTACATCCTGCTTGGTGCGGTCGGTGAGATCAGTAAGGTTGGCGTGTTCGCTCTGGGCGGAAGCGAGGGTGCCAACCAGTTCGCGGTTGCAGTGGTCGGCTTGGGTTTGGTGCTCGCCGAGGTTCTCGGCGGCCTCGCGAGCCTCCCTGAGCAGGTTCGCGAGGCGCTGTTGCTGGCTGGCAACCCGATTCTCTCCGAACTGGGCAAGTGCACTGGCGTCCTTGCACAGCTTCTGGCCGACAGCTTCCGCGGATGCGCAGGCTTCCACCGCCGCTCCATGGCGGCGTCCCAGTGAAGCGATGTGCTCCCGGGCTTCGGCGGCAGCGGCTTGGAGCGTGGCGTGAATTCGCGCCGTGTCGTCGATGGACCGAGCAGCGGCCTCAGTAGTCCTGGCCAACTGATCCTGAATGGTGGCTGCCGCCTGAGTGGATGTGGAAAGACCCTCCGCCCTATCTGCGACGTGCTCGTCGATTCCGCGGAGTTCGTGGACAATCGCCTCGGCGCGTTCGATCAGCGCACTTAGGGACTCCTCCCGACCCCGACAGATACTATCACCGTGCTGCAAGGTACTCTGCATGGAGAGGTTCAGGTTGCGAACCGATTCACCCGCGGCGTTGGCATCTGACACCTGTTGCTTGAGGGAGCTTGCCGCCCCCTCCACCTTGCCGAGTGCGAGAGTGATCTCGCCCAGGGTACGTTCGAGGTGGCTGACGCGATGCTCGGCATCGACCGTGTCACGATGGAGGGCTCGCCCACTGCTGGCACACTTCTCCAGTACCCCGGTCACGACGTCGATCCGCTCGGAGGATACCTTGTGCACATCCCGCTCGAAGGACTCCAGACGCTTTTCGGCAGTGGCGCTCAACTGCTGGAGTTTGGAACTCTGGCGGACCACCGAAGCCTCGGATTCACCCACCAGCCGTTTCAACTGGTCGCAGCATTTCTCGACCCTGCCTTGAAGAACTTCGCCGGCGTCAAGTCCGCTGATCAGCATCTCGATCTTGCGTTGCGAACTCTCTCCCTCCTCGCTGATTCGATCGGCGGTGCGCCCAAGCTGCTCGTTCAGCTCCTCCGCGCGGCGGCAGGCAGCCTCGACCCTTGCCAGCGTGCCTTCGGCAGCTTCCGCCACCGAAACGGCGATAGCGTCGAAACCGTCCAGAGTTTCCGAGATGGTCTCGATACTCCGAGGCGTCTGCTCCAGAAGCGTCTCCAGACGATCCGCGAGAGCGGCATCGCTTCCGAAGGTGCCAGCCCCGTCGGTCCCCGCCGAACCATCTTGCCGGCCGGATCCTGATCTACTGCGAGACTTGCGCCGCTTGGCACGAGGACCGGAATCGGCCCGAGATGCCTTGGGCGAAGCCTCCTCAGCGGGAGGGCTGGTGGTCTGCGGGTTCTGGGACTCTCCAGGGGAACTTCCGTCGATTGACTTTTGGGTCATGATGCCACTCAACCTGTCCGTGAGTCGAATACCGGGTGCTGGCGTCGCACCCTGAGGAAACACTGCGCCATGTAATATCGGAACTACTCGGGGTGCGGTTTAGTTATCGGGCACACCCGGAAAGAGGAGGCGGTGAGGATCCGGCGGTGGTGCCGGCGGAACGGTTTGCCCGGTCGACCATGATATCCTACGGTGACTGCATGAGCACCTTAACACAGACATGAGTCATCGGAACGGGTTCTGTATCAGGGAAAGAGGCGTACCATGATAGGCTTGGTGAACGCGGCCGGCATGTCGGATGTCGCCAGATCGAGCGCTGTGGACCAAGCTGCGCGCAATGTAGTCGGTGGGATTTTCGTGCCGATTGAGCGTGGCGAAGGTACCAAGGCGTTCAGTGTCTTGCGTTCGGCTATCGAGCAAGCGGACTTCCGCAGGTCGGGGGAAGAGCGAAAAGCCCCGTCAGGCGAGGAATCAGACCGCTTCGCCCAGGCAGAGACCGAAGCGCGAGTCCCCACGGAGAATCTGGGACAGCTGATGGATGTAACGGCCTGATCTGGGAAACTTAAGGCGGCGGAAAAAGGACGCGTGTGGCCCGTAGGCGCCGCGATGCGGAGAGATTCTGCGCCCATTGTCCCAGGCGAAGCTAGAGAGACGAGGGAATCACCCCAGCAAACCGGCGTCCCGCAGGCTGGACAGCAGGTTCTCGTCGTGTGCAGCGTGGTCCGATAACCTGAGATCCCAGGCGACAGCGTCGATAGGTTCCGCATCCGCCAACAGACCCCGAAGTTCCTCGAGCAACAAGCGCAGCGCGGCCCACTGCCGAGGAGCGATTCCAGCCTGCGACCGCCCGGCCTCCAGGGCGATCCGGATTCCCCCGTTGCCCGAAGCCGGACGCTGTTCGGACCAGGCCCGCGTAACCGACACGTCTCCGAAGTCTCCGACCCAAAAGTGGTATGTACCGGTTTGCGGAACAGCCGCCAACTGCCCTTCGACGCCCGGTGCGACCTCGAGTCCGGAGACGATCTCAACACCATGCCACGACACATACGGCGCATGTGGCGTGCCCGTGACCGCCGCGCGGACAACCTGTCGGGCGCTCTCCACAAAGGCATAGGGTACGCCGGCTGACGCCGCTGGCTCAAGGCGAGCCAACAGGACCGTCGTGCCCGTCATGGAGACGGCCAACAGCCCGAGCGTCTTGAACATCCTTGTTCGCTGATCCATTTGCCTTTGAGAGCCGGAGGGTTTGACTATAGACATCAAAGACCAGAGCTTCTCTCTATACGAATTATCGGTCGTTTGTCACGGTGCGATTAGGGAATCGTCCGAACTGTTCCGAGTTCTCCGTCTCCGCACCGGCCGGTCGATTGGGCCGCCCTGCCCGGCGGACGATCGACCACAACATGTGGGGCTCACTCGACTCGTCCGCACGACGCCGCTCTCGGGGATGCACCCCACACCAAGACAATCGACAACCTCCCGATCACAGCTGCCTAGCTGGCGGACCGTCGTAGCGGTGCGCCCCCGGCGCAATGTTCCGCATCTTGCGCTCGCGCGTGGTCTCCTCTCGGGCCTGCGCGATGAGACCCGCGGTCCGGGCCAAGATGAAGAACCCGTTCATGACCTCGAACTCGAAGCCCATACCCAGCAGCAGCGCCCCGATGGCCCCATCAACGTTGATAGGGAGGCGCTTTCCGAGCTGACGCTCAAGCCCGCGTTCCAGAGCTTGGCAGACCTCGATCTCCCGGCTGGACACGCCAGCCTCCGCGGCGAGCTCAAACAACCGCGCCGTGCGCGGATCGGCGGTATGCACTCGGTGGCCGTATCCGGCGATACGCACCTTGCGGGCTTTGTAGTCCGCCAACAGCTCATCCGCAGCATCGTCCAAGGACCCCTTCTGCTGATCGGCGCAGTCCATGACCTCGCGAATGGCCCGGGCACAGTCTTCGATGGCCCCACCGTGGAAGCGATTGATGGAGAGAACTCCCGAAGCGACGCAAGCGTTGAGGGAGGCTCCGGTCCGGGCGGCACATCTGGCTGCATGAGCAGAGGGGGCGCCGGGGCCGTGGTCGATCGAGGAGACCAGCATGGCGGTCATCAGCCTGCCGACACGTTCGTCGGGCAGCTCCCCTCTGAGCAGCAGGTAGAGGGCTCTGCCGAAATCGACCCGCCCCATTAGCTCGTCGATGCGGTATCCGCGCAAGCGTATTTCGTTAGGAGCGATGCTGGTGACCGCAGTGTTCCAGGTGTCTTGCCCCATAGGACTTCCCCCAGAGTGGTGACACGGGTTTGCGCCATTCTCGCGGCTGTCGGGCGGCAGGAATCGTTCAGCGCAAGCAACGGGGACACCCTAGATGATGGTGCCCCCGTTGTCAATCACACTACCTGCCGTACACTTAGTGGCCGATGCAGCGCGGCAGCTTCGCCGGCTCGGGCTCGTCTCCGTTCACGAAGTACAACTGTACGTTGACGTTCTCCGGGTAGTCGTTGGTCAGATCGATGAAGGTGTCCTGGATCAGATTACCGCACCAGTCCCAACGAACCTCGACCATGGGAAAGATCAGCAAGCTGCCCTTGTGGCTGACGCCGACCCGGGTCGGGTTGATGAGTGCGGTCTTGGCGCCGCCGCGACCATCGGCGCGTTCCCTGCCTACGCCATCCAGGGCGGTCGTTTCTGACTGGCCAGCGGAGCCTCCCACGAATCCGGAAGGCTTCTCGCCAGTTCCGCCGCCAGGAGTCACATCAGCCCGGATGACGGCTGAGCTGTCGTATCCCCATCCGGGCAGGTGCATCCCAGTCATGCCGAATCTGCCGACATTGTTCTTGTCCGGGGTAACGTTCATGTGCTTGGCAACGACGCCGAGTAACGGAACGTCCTGGCTTCCCGGGCAAACTCCGCTCTCCATCCCGTCGATCCGGGCGACGCCCTTGTCGGTCTGGAGGAAGTCACGCATGAAGATGCTGCCGCCGGGCGGATCGTAATTGCTCAGCAGGGCCTGGTCCCAGCAGCAGATGCAGCGGTCGTGTCTCATGGGTCCGACCTCTTCCTCGTTCCAGACGTCGAACGCCGCCTTGGTGCATACCGGCCCATCGCCATCCTGGCGCAAGTCCACACCCAACGGCAGAAGAGTCAGGTCGGTGTCAAAACCCTCCTCGATGCCGCTGGCGTAGAAGTCCAGCACGAGTTGCTCATAGTTCTGGTCGTACTCGACACCGTCCATGTACAGTTCGCCAGGTGTTCCGGTGAGCTGTCCATGGTCCACACCGGTCGCCTGGTACGCATAGGCGTTGTACTCCAAGGCGCTGGTGTCGCGGTAGTTGATGAGCATCGCGTCGCCCTTGAGGTGGTTCCAGCGGATCTCTTCACCGGTGCTGTTCACCGCCCAAGCCAACACATAGCCGCGTAGCACGCGGTCGCCGGACTCCTCGGAGTCGGGATCGGGCCTTCCGGGAAGCCAGCCAGCATCGAGCAGATCCCATGGTGCAACGCTCTGGTCCGGACCCGGTTGACCGGTTGCGGCGGACCAATAGGACGGCTGGTTGCCGGACAACAGGATGGAGACGCCTTCATTGTTGCAGCCGGGATGGTCGTGGGTCAGCCCGCAAGCCCCGATCGGCGGGTAGTTGTCGATCACATCGACCACGTCCGTATCTTGCGCGCCGCCGTTGCTGCAGCAATCCGTCGCGTCGAAGGCCAACTGCACGGTGGCTGGGCAACAGGTCAGATCGGACACCAACACCCGGCCGGTG
>JAAEQG010000954.1 GCA_024231775.1 bacterium | reverse complement strand
CCTCGGTTTTGCAGCCCGCCATCCGCAACGGGTTTCGCGGCTGGTCATCATGGACACGGCGCCTTACCCGGAGTGGTCGCTATTGACCCGGCTGTTGATCGGCCTACTCGGGCAACCGAGACTCTCCAGGCTGTTGCTCACCCGACGGCTGTTTCGGGGGCTCCTGCAGCTCGCTGTCGCCCATCCCCGAGTGATCACGGCATCAGTCGCCGAGCTGTACCGCCAGCCCTGGATCGCGGACGATGCCGGCCGCCGCGCTTTTAGCCAGACCGTTGCCATGCCGCCGGAACGCCTTACCCTGCCGCGCGAGCACCTGAAGCGGATCACGATGCCGGCGCTGGTTCTGTGGGCGCAGAAGGACCGGCTGTTCTCTCAGCGGGTGGCCCGTCAGCTCGCAGGCGACTTGGCCGACGCCACCCTGACCGTGGTTCCCGACTGCGGTCATTTCCTCCAGGAGGAGCAGCCCGAGCTAATCGTCGACCACCTACAGTCGTTCCTGAAGGCCGCGGGTTAACTGATCCCCCAGTATCTACGCTCCAAACCGGGGTCGTCGGTGCCGGCGGAGGACCTGGGGGAGCAGAACCGCTGCCGTCGGCTTGCAGGACGGCGGTTTCGCGCGAGGCGAGCCGACGGCGCAGAGGATATGCCTATATGCTTCGTTTTCTCTCGCCTCTCGGATGCTCGTGTGATAAGATCGTTGCATGGAAGTTTATCTCAGCTACGTCCATGATGATGAGCCGACGGCACGGCGCATCGCCGAATCGTTGGCGGCGGCAGGCCTCCGTGTCTGGGATCATGAACGCGAGATTCTGCCAGGCGATAACTGGGCGGCTGAAGTAGAACGTGCCTTGACCCGCGCCGACGCGATGGTGGTGGTGGTGACCGCCGCGTCATTGAGGTCGACGTGGGTGCGCCGCGAACTCGAATACGCTCTCGGTGAGACGCGTTTTCAGGGTCGTCTCGTGCCAGTCATCATCGGATCACCGGAAGAGGTACCTGATAAGGCCGTGCCCTGGATCTTGCACCGCCTGAAGGCAATCCGGATTACCCGCCACGCCGACGAAAAGCCCGCCTTGAACGAAATCGCCGCATTTCTCTCCGCAGCAATGTCGACCGATGTAATATGCGAAGCACGAGCTTGAGGGCAAGTGGTTCCGTCAGAGGTTTTCCTATCGCACTCTGACCGTGACCGGGAATTCGTGGTCCGCCTCTACGATGTCCTTGTCAATCACGGGGTGCCAGTGTGGATGAGCCACCGCGATGTCAGGGGGGCCCAACAGTGGCACGACGAGATCGGCGCAGCACTTGGTCGCTGTGACTGGTTCGTCGTGGTCCTCTCACCAGCTTCTGTTGATTCGCTTTGGGTCAAACGAGAGCTCCTATACGCACTACAGGCGCCTCGTTTCAATGGCCACATCGTGCCGGTTCTTCTGGAGACTAGCGAGGCGGAGCGCCTCTCCTGGACGCTCCCGCTCCTCCAATTCGTAGACTTTCGTTCCGGCTTCGACGGAGGAATGAAAGCGCTCCTGCGGGTTTGGGGTATCGCCCACCGGGCATAGAAAAACCGTGGTCGCCGCCGCTTCCAACCGGCTCGGCATTGCCTGCGCACGACTGTTTATCCCACGCCAGCCCGCCGATTCTGCCGCCACTTTGATTCGCCACAAGCGGCGACCCGGCCAGCACCGACGAGGGCAGTCACCCGGGGACAGGGCGGACTACCACGCTGCCATGCTGACCACGTGACCACGCCGGGGCGGCTTGACACCCGGACGACAAACGTGCCACGATCGCGGCCGTGAAACGACGCGCATCTGAAAGACTGGCCACCGGAGCTGCGGCGCTACTCGCCCGGCTGGCGATCGCGGTGGCGGCGCTGGTGATGGCATTGGGCGTCTGCGAGTGCGCTGCCCGACTGCTGCTGCCGCCGCGGCAGGTAGT
>JAAEQG010000953.1 GCA_024231775.1 bacterium | reverse complement strand
TCGGTTCTCAAACTGCTGGCGACATCCCTCACGTTGGGTAGTGGTGGATCCGGCGGGGTGTTCGCACCGTCGCTCATGATCGGCGCGTTCCTGGGGGGGGCGTTTGGTCTGGCGCTCAATCGCCTCGGGCTGGTGGATGATGCCAGCGCCACCGCATTCGCCCTGGTCGGGATGGCTGCGGTCACGGCAGGGACGACGCACGCCCCGCTCACTGCGATTGTCATCCTCTACGAACTCACCCGCGATCCCAAGGTCATCCTGCCGATCATGTTTGCCGCCATCGTAGCTACGGCGGGTGCCCAGCTCATCTCCAAGGACAGCATCTACACGCTCAAGCTGCGTCGCCGTGGAATCCGGTTTGGGCGCCTGGCGGACTTGACCATTCTGAGGCGGATCACCGCCGACGAGGTGCGGGCGACGCCTCCCCAGTTCGTGCATCCGGAGGATCCTCTCCAGAAGCTGCTGCAGATCGCCGACGAGACCGACTCCCTCGACTTCGTAGCCACCCGGGAGGATGGAAGCTACCTGGGCCTGGTGGTCGCATACGACATCAAGACCGCCCTTCTGCAACCGGAGGCGGTCCCGCTGCTGGTGGTGAGTGAGCTGATTCGCCCGGAGATCCCCACGGTCGCACCGACAGATACCCTGGACAGTGTGCTGGACAAGTTCGCCCGCTGCGATGTCGATTCGCTGCCGCTGACTACGCGGGGCGATTCTCAGCGTGTCGAAGGTCTGATTACCCGCCAGGGCGTCATGAGCCGCTACCAGAAAGAGCTGGATCTGCAGAACGAGTAATCGTCCGCAATCTTCTCCTCCACAGTCGATTATGGCGGATCGCAGTTTTCGGGCCTGGGAGCCCGGGCGATAAGAGTCGTCCTTGCAGGGTCCAACTCGCCCCCCGTCACCCCCGCACGTTTTTTCCGGCGATTCTGAGATGTAGCCGAACCCAGGCCCTGGCTGGGCGTACATAGGCTAGAGAGCTAAGAAACCATCCTCCTCCTTCTCTGGTTGAGACTCTGAGCGGCGACCGACGAGATCCGGTCGCCGCTTC
Organism: bacterium; assembly: GCA_024231775.1. Lineage (GTDB taxonomy): Bacteria > Planctomycetota > Phycisphaerae > UBA1845 > UBA1845 > JAAEQG01. The sequence goes on along the minus strand of JAAEQG010000953.1, from coordinate 11,910 downwards.
CTTGCGCGCGGTTGGCTTCGCGATCCTGTGAGCGTTCGGTTGCAGTCTGCGTGGGTTATCGTACGCTTCCGCGGTCGCCGGTTCAGTTGTTCCCGACGAGGTACGTTTCAGGGAGGTGGTTGCCCCAAGATCATGCCACACCGTGTTCTTCACCTGCTATCCCAACGTCCCGCGTTTACCGGAAGTGGGGTGTGCCTGGAGGCCGCGGTGCGCGCCGCCGGTCGCGCCGGATGGGAGCAGCGCGTCGTTGTGGGGACCCCCCACGATGATCCTCACCCCTCCGTGGGAGGACTGACGCCCGCCCGTATCCACCCGCTGCGCTTCGGGTTCGGTGAGCTAGACTTCCCGTTACCGGGCATGAGCGACGTCATGCCCTACCCCACCAGCCGGTTCTCGTCTCTCGATCGGCGGCAGTTGCGGGCGTATCGAGACGCGTGGCGCGAACACGTGGGTTCCGTCATTGCTTCGTTCAAGCCGGACCTGATTCACAGCCACCATGTGTGGCTGCTAAGTTCGCTGGTCAAGGACGTAGCCCCGGATGTTCCCGTGGTCACGCACTGCCATGCTACGGGTCTGCGTCAGATGGTGCTCTGTCCGCATCTGGCAGATGAGGTCAGAAGGGGATGTAGCCGCAATGACCGGTTCCTTGTACTGCACAGCGGACACGCAGACGCGCTGGTGGGTGAACTCGAGATCACCCCCGAGTGCATCCACGTCGTGGGAATGGGCTATCAGCCGGGCGTCTTTCACACGCGCGGCCGCTCGACTACCCAGAACCGTTTGATCTACGCGGGCAAGTACAGCCGGGCGAAGGGTCTTCCGCAGTTGCTCGACGCCGTGGAGCGGTTGGCTGAGCGCCGTCCGGGCCTCGTGCTCCACGTGGCTGGAGACGGCGCCGGCCCCGAAGCCGAAGCGCTGCGGAGACGCATGGCGGAGATGGCTCCGCGCGTAGTCATGCACGGGCAAGTGGATCAGGAGACCTTGGCCGAGCTGATGCGCGCGTCGTCGGTGTTCGTGCTGCCGTCATTCTACGAAGGGCTTCCGCTGGTTCTGGTGGAAGCTCTGGCGTGCGGCTGCCGCCTGGTCTGCAACGATCTAACCAGCCTGCGCGAAGGACTAGGGCCACAGCTCGATCCGGTGCTCGACCGCGTCGCCCTTCCGCGCTTGGTGGGCCCGGATGTTCCCCACGCCGACGATCTGCCGGAGTACGTCCGTGCTCTGGAGACCACCCTCGACGCGGCGCTGGACCAGCTCGCCCTGGGTGATCCCGCACAATCCATGCCCGAACGGCTCGAACCGTTCACCTGGGACGCAGTCTTCCGCCGCATCGAAGGCGCTTGGAACGACGCCATCGGTTGATCCGGCGTCGTCCGCAATCCCATCGCCCCGCCGACGTGGCAAAACGCCAAACACGTACGCCCATGAAGTGTGGCATGCCTTCATCTCGGCGGGTGGCATGGGTGAGCTGTGCTCACCCGTGTGGCATGCCGATGGCCCACGGGCAAACAAGTTTGCCCATGTCACCCGTACGGGATGAAGGCATGAGCTGCACCCCCTGGGAGCTTCGAGCAGGTGCCAAAACCAAGCTGTGCTCCGATTCCAGGCGGTCTTGGTTGACATGACGGAGATTCTGGGAAGACTAACCCAGGATCCCCCCGGTGCAGCGTGTGCGGAGATGACGACGGTGGTCAAGTTCCACTTCGAGTATGGCTGGCGGAAGATCGGCGCCATCTTCCTCGCGTTGGCGCTGCTGGTGTGCCTGATCTTCGGGAACAACGTTACGCGGCTGTTCATTCTGCTGGTCGCGTTTACGGTCGCCAACGGTTACTGGTTGGGGGCTTCCAGGGTGGCTGCCGCGTTTGGCGGCATGATCGCAGCCGCCGTGCTCGCGCTTCCGTTGGGCAGGGCGTGCGCAGGCGCAACGGGCGCGGTCTTCGGCACTACCGGACTGACCAACCGGATGGTCAGCATCGGGGGAGCCGCGGTGATTGTCGCGGTGGTGACTACCATCGGGCTTCAGGTCGCGTTGAATCGAGCCATGAAGCGCCGACCGGCGTGGAAAGAATACGACCGGCCAGTCGGCGCCGGCATCGGGTTGTTCGAAGGTGTGCTGCTTGGCTTCGTTGTGCTGTGGGCGGTTCTGGTACTGGAGCCCGGCATGGCGATCTCGCTAGCGCGGTCGGACGGTGCGTCCCCATCAGCTCCGATGGCTCGCTGCGTGTCAGCCGTAGCTGCCCAGGCTCGGGCGAGCATTCTCGGTAGGCTGGCGGGCGTAGCCAACCCGCTCGCCGAGATGCGTCTGATCGCCCTGTCCCAGAAGGCGTTGGTGGTGCTCAACGACCCGTCGGCCCGCGAGGTGTTCATCCGTCATCCCGCGGTCGAGCGTATGAGGAGTCGCCCCGCGGTTGTACAGGCGTTGGACATCTTCGCGGCTGACGAGCAGATCATGCGTCTGGTCGAGTCGGAGACCAAGATCACGCTTGCCGACCTGCGCGCCGCCCTGGATGGCCCGACCTTGCTGCGCGTGCTCGACGAGACCGAGGTCGCCTCCGAACTCAGCCCCATCACTGCCGAGTTGGAAGAAGCGATCGATGAGGCGCTGGAGCACACCTCCGGCGCGCCGTAGCTCCCCGCTGCCCCGGGGCATCCCCGGAGTCCGGTGTTCGAGAGGCAGAAACGACGGGTGCGTCAGGTGGCAGGATGCGTTTGCCGATTCGCTCTGCCTACGGTTAAGGCCATGAGTACTCCATCCGCTGCGTGCGAGGCGAGGCTGCTCTAGTATGTCAGCAGAAGCCGATCCGCAACGACTTCGCTCTCCAGGGTTTGCCCCGGCATCTGAAACCGGCGCAGCATCGATCGGCCACAGTTGATTAGGATCTCACGCTCGAAGAGCCCGTTCGGTACGGGGATGTCGCACATCAGGTCTCCTGATCGCTTGGTCCCGTCGATGCTTAGCGCTACAAGTACTCCGCGAGCTTTGCATTCTTCGATGGTCGCCAGGAGGTCTTGCAGATGGAAGGATTGTGCTCCGTACAGGATGGCCTGGCTGTGTGAGTAGGGCGGGTCGCAATACACCACGTCGCCCGAACGGGCCAGCGCCATCGCATCCGCGAAGTCTAGTAGCCGGAACACCGTGCCGGCGATCCGGCGGTGCCACATATCGACTCGTTTTCCGAAGGACTCCGGTGAAATCGGCCGATGAGCGCCGCACGGCGTGGACATGTAACCGTCCGCTTTTCTGAATCGAACCACGCCCCCGTAGCAGGACCTACACAGGAACAGCAAGTCTGCCCCGTTGGGCTTGGAGTTGTAAGAGGCCTTGATTCGTTCGTATTCAGCCACCTTGTCGCCAGCGATCACTGCGTGCCATCGATCAGCATACCACTCCTTGAGCTGTGCGGGCCTGTCGAGCAGTGTCTGCCAGATCTCGACAAGTGGGCTGAACATGTCCGACGCCACCCCGCGTCGGGGAGCAAGAGTGGCAAGCACCGCGCCGCTACCGACAAACGGTTCGAAGTACGTTCCATGATCCGGGGGAAAATAGGAGGCGATCTCATGGGCCACTCGCTGCTTGTTGCCGATCCACTTGAGCAGTCCGCTACGGAACGGCGCAACGGAGCAACAACGGTCGTCGTCAAAGAGTGTCCTCTGCATTGCAGGTATCCTCCCTGTGAGAGGGGATTGTGGCAACCCCATCGGCAAGCTCACCCTATATCCGATTTTGGGATACGAGTCAACCGGGTGTACCGTGCTGCCATGTCGATTCGTGGCCGCACTCCCACACAAGAACATCTCCAGGCACTCTTGCGACGAATCCGCGTAGAAGCGGGACTTCGCCAGACGGACCTCGCCGGCCGCCTTGGGCAACCACAGTCGTTCGTCAGCAAGTACGAGTCTGGTGAGCGGCGGCTCGACTTGCTTGAGCTACGGCACATCTGTGAGACCGTCGGGACGTCCCTTGAAGAGTTTGTGCGCCGGTTGGAAGGAGGAGGGGAATGAAGCCCAACCCGAGATTCCTCGGTCTATCTGCGCTCTTCTGGGCTTACGTTCGCTTGATACCTGAACGTATTGGATACTACATCGAGGACGTGCCCGAGTGCCGGAATCCATTCTCGATGGATGACATTGTCCGGTGCCTCACCACAGTTTCTGCCAAGATAAGTCTCGCAAGCAGCCGGATTCCTGACCTCTCTGCCGGCGAGCGGATTGACTATGATCCGGAATCGAAGCACCTTGTACATCAAGGCCGCGTCAGTAGCGACGATCACGCGGATTACCTGCAGTTCGATCCGAAGCATCGCGTGGGTTGGAACAAAGCGATAGATCAGTTACTGAAGCGGTCTAACAACATTGCATGGCTACGTATCGACGACGTCGATGGCAGCGCTGGGCCAACCAAGCTCGGTAAGCAGATTCTGCGCTACTTGAATTACCGCCAACAGGCGCTGACGCGAATAGAATCGCAACTCATGACTGTGGGCCAGGCAAGGACACTCTACGGCAAGATCAGGAGGCAGCATCAAAGCGCTCTCGTACCGCCGATGAACAAACAGAAAGGCAGCAAGAAAAGGCCTGCCTACCTGACGGCCATCGTGGATATTCTCGTCGATGCGCACTGCGGACGCTTCGACTTCGACCGTGATCCACAGCAGCTAACCAAGATCGTCCGAGACGATCGCCTGCTGCGCGTGCTTGCGCGTCGCTTCGACGGCGCATTTCCATCGGCAATAGCACCGATCGCTCTTTGGGAAACCAAGGAGTACTATGACACGACTACGTTCGGCAGCCGAATCGCCGACTGTGTCTACGAAAGCCTCTTGGACGGAATGGAGTTGGAGGACCTCCGAAGGCGTGATCACGTTGACGTCAAGCATTATCTCATTGTGGATGCATACAATACGTGGTGGAGCAGCGGTGGGCGCCCCTACCTGTGCCGCATCATCGATATGCTCCACATGGGCTACGTTGACGAGGTGCTGTTTGGCCGAGAAGTCGTGGAGAGGCTGCCAGTAATTGTCAAGGAGTGGGTTGCGTTGGCTCGAGCACGCTGCAAGGCGGGGTCATCATAGCGGTTCGATGGTCAGGGTTAAGCTGCCCTCGTCGATCTTGAGGTCGGCGATCCGGTAGGGCCGGCGGCCGTTTTCCCAGATGAAGCGATTGGCTCGGCGCACGCCTTCAGTCAACGCCTGGACGGGCTCGGATTCACGGAAGTACCGGGCGGCGTCGGCGACCGGAAGGGGCATGAAGTCGAGGTCGCGGCCTTCCAGACGCAGCAACTGGGCCAGGGGTTCGGCGAGCAGTCCTACCGGAATCGGCAACGCCCCCGCGCTGGCCCGCTGCAAGCGAATCACCAGGATGTCGTCGGCGCCGATCTCCACGGTGAGGGCGGCGGAACCGACGAACTGCACGTGGTCAGCATGAATCCTCGCGGCAACCACCATGCTCCCTGCGCGAAACCGGACCACGGGGTCTTCTATCCACGCGGGGAGCCAGCCGCCGGACTCCGGCCAGATGTGTTCGCGGGCGTTGATCCAGGCGGTCACCTGATCTTCGTTGAACTTCAGATCGAAAGTCTTGCGGCGCACCAGGCGATTGCCGAAACGATTGTACGTGCGGGCGGTGTCCGCGCGCACCGCGTCCAGTTGATCGTGGGCAACGTACACGGGCACATACCAGCTCGGGATGCGATGCAGAGCCAGCCACAGCACGGCGATGCTCACCACAACCACCAGCGCACCGGCGAGCGCGCCGCGCACTATCCACTTGCGCCGGGTGCGCGAAGATTGGGGGCGCTTCGTGGTTCGTTCTGTCGACAGTTGTTGCCTCCGTCTCTCAGCCATTTGACCCGCCCGCGGACCGCTCCCTACAATCAGATGCCCGCAACATGATCCTCTAAGCTAAGGCGGTCGTCTACCATGCTCGCGCGCCTCGGGGTAACGTGCATTGTCTTGTTCTGGGCCGGCATGATGAGCTGGCTGGCCTGGCACGACCTGTGGCCCGCGTGGACCGCTCAGGACCCTCCCGCCAGCCACAGTGCGGACCTTCCTGAGCGCGGCATGACGTGCTCTCAGATGGGCATCTTCAACACTGCGGGGGGGCGCATCGGCGCAGCCTGGACGATGCAGACTCGTCACGGGACCACCGTCATCCGCGAAGATTGCCTGTGGATCGAGCGGATCAACCCCCTCCCCCGCACCCGGATCGAGGTCGAATCGGTCTATGACGCCGAAGGTCGGCTGGACGAGATCGTCGCCCACGTTCGAGGATGGGAAGTGGCGCTTGAGTTAAGAGGTGAACGATTCCCCCGCGACTATGCATTCGAGGTAAGACTAGGCCACCGCCCGCTGCACACGTTCAAGATCCCTCTCGCCCGCGCTGGGGCGTTCGGGGATACCTTCCGTCCCTTCGCTACCCTGCGCGGTCTGCACGTGGGCCAGACCTGGCGCATGCAGGTCTTCAATCCGATGGCGGTTGTCGCCGGGGTCGGTGAGACCTTTTCGCCCCTGCTCGTGCGGGTCACCGGAACCGAGACGCTCATGCACGACTCTCATCCGGTTGAGTGCTTCGTGGTCGAGGCGGGAGGGGCTCGGGCCTGGGTCAGCCCCGACGGCGTGGTCCACAAGCAACAGGTCGAGCTTCCGGTCGGAGGGACCATCATCCTCCGAGATGAACCGTACGACGCCGAGTACTACCGGAGTATCCGGCGGCTGAACCTTCCGCCGAGCGAGGAGACTGCCCATGGCTCCTGAGCAGAATGTGTCCGACCGGGTCGATGCGGCGCTCGAGCTGCACAACGTGACCCGGTGTTTCGGGGCGAAAGTGGCGGTGGACGGTTTGTCTCTGCGCATACCCTACGGCGAGCTGTTCGCCTTCCTCGGGCCTAACGGCGCCGGGAAGACCACGACGATCAAGATGATCGTCGGTCTGCTGCGCCCCGGCGAGGGGACCGTCACCGTCTGCGGGCATGAGCTGGGCCGGGACGGGCTGTGCGCCCGCGCCCGGATGGCGTACGTCCCCGATCAGCCGTTTCTTTACGACAAGCTCACCGGACGCGAGTTTCTGCACTTCGTGGCCCAGATGTACCGCATTACCGATCCCGAACGCGACCGGACTATCCGCGAACTCGCCGCCAGATTCGACATGGCGGATTTCCTCGACCATCTCTCCGAGACCTACAGTCACGGAATGAAACAGAAGGTCGTGCTGGCGGCGGCGCTGCTGCATGATCCGGCTTTGCTCATCGTCGATGAGCCCATGGTAGGGCTTGACCCGCGCACAGCCCGACAGGTAAGAGACCTTTTCGTCGAACGGACCCGGCGCGGGGGAACCGCCTTCATCACCACTCATACGCTCGCGGTCGCCGAAGCGGTGGCTGACCGTATCGGGATAATCCACCGGGGACGGCTCATTGCCCTGGGGACGCTGGAGGAGCTGCGCCGCCGGGCGGAGCATCACCATTCGCTCGAAGAGATCTTCCTGCAACTGACGGAGGCGGATGATGAAACCTGCCCCCGTCCATGATCGGGTTGCCGGCGGGGGAGCCCCGGCCCTGCCGTCGGTCTTCCAGCCGGTTGACATCGCCGCCCTGCTGGGGATCAAGCGTCGTGCCTTGGTCAACCACGCCCGCACCTTGTTGGCGGAAGCGCCGCTTCGGGTCGCAGGGACGCTGGGCTTTCTGCTGTTGATCTGGGTGGGACTTTACGGGTTGTTCTGGCTGGTGTTCGATTATTTCATGACCACCCCGTTGGAGGCGGCGGTCGCGATACCCCTGGTGTTCAACTTTTTCTTCGTCGCCCTGCTGGTGATGCTGACGATCTCGAACGCCATCCTCGCCTATTCCACACTGTTCCGTCGTGCCGAAACGGCGTATCTACTCACGGCGCCGCTGGCACCGCGGGCGGTGGTGATGGTGACCTATCTGGAGGTGCTGTTCTACTCGAGCTGGTCGCTGGTCTTGCTGGGGCTTCCGCTGATGATGGCGATCGCCGATTCGACGCGCGAGCCGGACCTGTTCTACCCCCTGTTTGGCGCGTTCTTCATGTTCTTCATCCCCATTCCCGGAGCGGCCGGGTTGGTGGTGGCGTGGCTGGTGGCGCGGACCCTGCCCCGCAACTTGGGCAAGACGGTGCTCTTTCTGCTATTGGGTGCGATCCTGGTGGGTGCGGTGTGGGGGCTGCGGCTGATCCACCGGATCGAGCAGCAGGGGGGAGATTGGCTGGGTGGATTCCTGTTCCGCATGGACTTTGTGCAGTCAGCCTTGTTGCCTAGCACGTGGATCACTCAGGGGATCGATCATGCGATGCACAACCGGTTGACCTCGGCGGGCATGTATCTGCTGTTGCTGCTGGCCAATGCGTTGTTCTTGAGTTGGTTGGCGGTTCGGTTCACTGCGAGTCGCCTTTCGCCGGCGATGGATCGTGCGTCTTCGGGGCGTAGCGTCGCCGCCCGTTTGCCGGCAGAGGCCTCGGGCGGAGTTCTGGGGGCGGTGTTCTTCTACCTGCCCGTTCCGGTGAGGCTCATCGCCGTGAAAGACCTGCGCACGTTCCTGCGTGATCCGCTGCAATGGACCCAGCTCGTCATTCTATTCGGCCTGATGGGCCTGTATCTGCTGAACATGCCCCACTTCCAGATCGAGTTGCTCTCGGATCGCTGGACTCTGCTGGTTCCCTTGCTGAATCTCGCCGCGGTGGGGTTCATTCTGGCCACCTTCACCAGCCGTTTCGTGTTCCCGCTGGTGTCCATGGAGGGTCATCAGCTGTGGTTCATCGGTTTGCTGCCAATCAAACGGAGTCGTCTGCTGCACGCCAAGTTCGCCTTTGCCATGACGGTCAGCGCCCTGGTGGGGGTGGGGTCCACGGCGCTGTCCGCGGCGGTGCTGAAGATTGCCTTGGGCTGGGCAGTCATTCACCTGGCGGTGACGGCGGCGACATGCGCGGCGCTTTGTGGATTCGCGGTGGGGATCGGAGCCAGGTTGCCGCTGTTTCGCCAACGTGACCCGGCGCGCATCGCCAGCGGCTTCGGTGGGACGGTCAACCTGATCGCTTCGGTCGCCCTGGTCTCCGGCGTGTTGGCGGGTTTTGGAGTCATTAGCTGGCGCGCCCATCTGCACAGTCTGGCAGTCACTCCGGATGCGGTCACCTGGCTCAGTGTCTTGGCGCTCGTGGTGCTCACCACTGCTGCAGGTTTCGTAGCCATGCGCATTGGCGCAGCACACCTCTACCGCCTTGAGGTCTGACGCCGTTTGCTCCACGCATTCAGTTGTCAAAGAGCACGACGAGGATGCCAGGCGGATGCCTCACGAAGTGGGCCACGCCGGTTCAACTCGTCCGAGGACCACACCAACTCGCTCGAACGGGAGCGCATCGGGGTTCTCTACTACAAGTACACGGCGCGCGATCGGGAAGGTGGGTCTCCTGCGCGATCACCCGTTCCTATGGTCTCAGGGGGTGCTTTCCTGTAGAGTCACGCGAATCCGGGCGGCGGCGGTTGTGCTGGGCGAGGGGCGGTTCGGCGGATCGTGTTTTGTGCTCGGTGGCATGCGAAGTTGTGCTCCCGTGGGGCTCGGCAGCCAGTGATGGCGCCACATTGAAGACCTGCTCACGATTCCACCGGAGGTAACGCAAATGCGCAGAGTCTACCTGGTGTCAGCTCTCCTGCTTGCTGCGATGGCATGTTCTCGGTCCGCACCACCTCGGCAACCTCCCTCACCGGTGACGACTTATGCTTGCTTGAGCACGTCACAGCAGCACAGACTGGAGAGCATCCTTCTGGCGCTGGGCGACTTCTGTGATGAAGCGGAAAACAGACATGGCAGAAGTCACTGGCCCACAGACGTCGGTCTTCTTGTGAGGGAGAGGAAGGAACTTCATGAGCAGTTGGGCTGGGAAAGCGAGATCGCCGACTCCAAGTGTCCGTTTGTCGTGCACCCGCGCGCTCGATACGGGTTCTCTGCAGAAACGTTCACCCCATCTCTCGACCCACCTGAGTTGTGGATTGTTGCTTACCTCGATCCAGCGATCCTCGGGCATACCAGAACTCTCGCCCTCACCTCCAATCGTACGGTCATCTGGATCTCCTCCGAAGAACTGGCAGTGACACTTGAACTGGTGGATGCGTTCTGGGTGAGGCTTACCGACCGTATTGGGCAACTTGGCGGATGACTCGCCGGACTGGGCCGGGGACGACGCCTACCGGATGCGGCATCAGGTGGTACTTGGTTTGAAACTCGATGGGTGCTACTTATTGCTGTCTTCGGTGTTGGTCTTGAGGTTCAGGCGCAGAATCTCATCTGCTTGTTGTACGAGCTGACGGCGGGATTCGAGGGCCTCAGGGGAAAGCTCGGATTGGCGGATCAGGATGTCGACCTGAATCTCTCCTGGTTCAGCCGGTAGGGTCAGCTTCGCCACGTAGGGATCGCGGGCGGAGCGTGGGGGCTGTGCGGAGGGCACCGCGGGCTGGACCAGGGCCCCGGGGTGATAGAGCACCACGGCGTCTTCATCGACGCGATAGCCAAGCCCGGTGGCTGCGGTGATTTGGCCCAGAGCTTCGATCACAGTGATGCCCTCAGCCAGCAGGGAGAAGTTGCCTCGGGTCTGCATGGGCAGCGACGCGAGCACGCCCGGTTCCGGCCGGATGGGCACGTTGGCTCTACGCGAGAGCTGCTGCAGGACGTCGACTAGCGGGCGATGGGTCATCCGCAGCGATACCGCGGACTCCAGCAGGCGCCGAGTCTGATCCATCCGGGAGAGGATCACCACACGCTCGCCGGCGGGGACCCACGTCCACCCGAACGACTTACACGCCAGGGTCAACACTTCATCCCCCGGACCCACGCCGATTCGCGCCGCCGCCGCATGCAGTTGCGGCCAGGAGGCGTCCTCGACGTGCATCTGGAATCGACCGGCGAGGTCCTCGGTCCCGCCGGACGCCGACCAGTCTATGCTGCGGACGAATGCGATCTGATCCAGATCTTCCCAGGTGGCTCGTCGGCCAAGGCGGCGGAGCACCGGCTGGGGGAACATCCGCACGCCGCGGTCGGTGACCTCGAAGGTGAGGCCCAGCGGTTCGAGAAAGCGGGTCATTCCTTCGCGCAGGGGGATGTCCTCGAACTCCACGGAGATGCGCGTATCGCTTCCGTAGGGCAGCAGCTCGAGGACCTCGGCGGCGATGTCGGTGGCGACGCCGGTTTCGCCGGCGAGTGCCTCGAACGCCTCGATCACCGGCGCGTCTTCGATGAAGAACCGCGTGGGCTGATCCAGGGCTTGGGCGATCAGCGGCGCCCGTTCATCGGCACCGGCCAGCAGAACGGCTGCGCTGGTCAAGGCGGTCAGCAGGGTCATCATGATTCCAACTCCAGTCTCCCTCGGTTCAGAAGAACGGACCCGCCTCTTCGGGCAGGACCGTATGCTCGTGAGGCCCGGCGACGGCGGCGGCGATCACATAGGATTTTCCTGATGGTGAAGGCTTACGGTATCCGCTTGGCGGGGTACGGTAGACTCGCACCACCGCCACCCGATTCGTCTGGGCAAACTCCACAGGTCCTCCCAGGCGGACCTCCGCAACTGCGTGAAGTCCAGTGGTTGAACTTCCCGTGTCCGTCGATCGGTCTGAGTACATAAGGTAGGCCGTGCAAACCAGGGCGATGGCTGCGGCGCCGGCCAGCGGCGCGAACAAGCGATAGTACACCGGGCGTTTCGTCTGCAGGCGGGGAGTAGCACAACGACGACGCACCTCAAAGGCGAACCGCTCCCAGTCCAACTCCGGAGCGGGCGCATGCTGAGACCGCACCAGGCGGTCCACCCGGCGATAGCCCTCGAGCAGCTCCGCCAACTCCGGGTCGGTACGCAGGGTGGATTCCAGCTCACGGCGCTCGGCGGCGTCCAGGTCGCCGTCGAGGTAGCGGCTGAGCAG